>JAIVGV010000106.1 GCA_020201365.1 Acidobacteriota bacterium | reverse complement strand
GCACGACGACGCCCGCCTCGTCCGGCGAGCCGACTTCGCCGGCGACGCCCGCCGCGAAAACTCCGAGCGCGCCGCCCGCCAACGAGACTCCCGAAGAGAAGAAGGCGCGACTCGCGCGCGTCATCGCAGAGGCGAAGGCAAGGAAGGAAGCCGCAGCGCAATCCGGCGGCGCGCAACCTCCGGGAGGCGCGTCGCCCGCGACCTCGGACGCGGAGAAAGCCGCCAAGATCGCCGAGGCGAAAGCCAAAGCCGCCGCGCTCAAAGCCGCAGCAGGCGCGAAGCCCTCGCAGCCGACCGCCGCGGGAGCGACACCCACCGCGCCGACGGCAACGGGCGCAGCCGCCGCGGGGGTACCGAAACCGCCCGTCAAGAAGAAGGAAGACGCGCCGGCGCCGAAGGACGCTTCCGACGATCCGTTGGTTAAAGGTCTGCGCGCGAAGTTCGGCGAGGCGATCACGGAGGCGACGGAGTTTCTCGGTCAGCTCTCGGTCAGAGTCGCGCGTGAGCGCATCGTTGGAATCTGCGAGTTCTTAAAACGCGACGCCGCGACGCAGTTTGATTACCTCTGCGATCTGACGTGCGTCCACCGCCCCGACAACTTCGACGCGCCGTTCGAGATCGTTTACAACCTCTACTCGATCAGCCGCAACGCGCGCGTGCGTTTGAAAGTCGCGGCGGGCGAGACTGAGGGCGTCGAGTCGGTCACGCGCGTCTGGTCAACGGCGAACTGGATGGAGCGGGAGGTTTACGATCTCTTCGGCGTCGAGTTTAAGAAGCACCCAGACCTGCGCCGCCTGCTGCTTCCGCCCGACTGGGAGGGTCACCCGCTGCGCAAAGACTACCCGCTCGAAGCGGTGGAGAACGAGTGGACGGCGAAGCACCTGCCGGAGTTCACTGAAGTGCAGCAAGAGCAGGTCGAGCAGCGCCGCGCCTACGATCTCGAAATCCTCTCGACGCCCGCCGAGCGGCGCGTGCGCGACATCTTCCGCGCGGGCAAGGAAGTGATGCCGAAGGAGCACAAGTGAGAACGATGAAGTAGGAACGGTGAACGATGAAGTGAAGCCGCCGCGCTTCTCTTCGTCGCCATCTTTCCTTCGTCGTTCGTCGGTCGCGTTCGGTGCTTTAGGTTAAGGACGAGCGAGCCATGCACCCGCAAGACCTCGCCAAGAAGTACGACGCCAAAGTCTTCGACTCGACGCAAGCCGCCGAGACAGCGGGCTACACGCTCGGCGAGACGATGACGCCGCGCAACGCCTGGAACCGCGACAGCGCCGCGCAGTCAATCTTCTACGACCTGCTCCGCCGCAAGCGTAGCGGCGAAGTCTCCGAGATCGGACTCGTGCTCGACGGCAATACGGTCGCAGGCGCGTTCAAGAAAGGCGAGGCGGCGACGCAGAAAGAGGGCGGGTCGAGCGCATGAGAAGCTACGTATCACGCATCGCCGTCGCGCTGCTCGCCTTCGCCAACGGCGTCGCCTGCGTCGCACTGCTCGAAGGATCAACAGGGCATTGGTTCGGAATCGCTCGCGGACTGCTCGTATTCTTGGCGTTGCTTGTGCCGTGCGCGATTAGCTTGAGTCAGGCTTCGCCGGGCGAGCGCGGGCTGCGGCGGCTGGCATCATGCAACCCGCTGACGTCTTCTCTCAGCGGTCTGCTGTTCACCTTCGGCGCGATTGGTCTCTTCATAATTCTCGTCGAGAGATTGTTCTTCTAACGATGCATCAAGTAGAAGTCGCAACCACGCGCGAGACGCTGCTCGAAAACCCGGAGATGGTGCTGAACATGGGTCCGCAGCACCCTTCGACGCACGGCGTCCTGCGCGTCGTCCTCAAGCTCGACGGCGAGACCGTGATCGATCTCGACTGCGACATCGGCTACCTCCACCGCGGCATGGAGAAGATCGCGGAGAACCGACTCTACCCGATGATCGCGCCCTACTGGGACAGGCTCGACTACATCGCGGCGGTCTCGAACGGTCTCGTCTGGGTCGAGACCGTCGAGCAGATGATGGGCTTAGTCGTCCCGCCCCGCGCGCACTACATCCGCACCGTGCTGACGGAGCTGAACCGCATCGCCTCGCACCTCCTCTGGCTCGCCACGCACGGACTCGACATCGGCTCGTTCACCGTCCTGCTCTGGGCGCTGCGCGAGCGCGAGGAGATACTGAAGATATTCGAGCGGCAGTTCGGCGCGCGCCTGACCTGCCACGCCTGGCGCATCGGCGGGATGCCGAACGACGCTTACGAGGGCTTCACGCAGGACGTGACGCAGTTCGTCAACAACTTCCCGAAGCGCTTGGAAGAGTACGAGGCGCTGCTCTCGGAGAACCGCATCTGGCTCGGTCGCACGGTCGGCATCGGCGTCATCTCCGCGGCGGACGCGATTGACATAGGCTTGTCGGGTCCCGCGCTGCGAGGTTCGGGCGTCGCCTACGACGTGCGCAAAAGCCGACCCTACGCGGCTTACGCCGATCTCGACTTCGACGTGCCCGTGGGCGAAAACGGCGACACCTACGACCGTTACCTCGTCCGCCTCGAAGAGATGCGGCAGTCGCGCCGCATCATCATGCAGGCGTTGAAGCAGATGCCGGACGGGGCGGTCAACGCCAAAGTCCCCAAAGTGATCAAGCCGCCCGCGGGCGACTACTACCACTCGATTGAGGGACCCAAAGGCGAGATCGGCTGCTACCTCGTCGCGGACGGCTCGTCGCGCCCGGCGCGCGTGCGCGTGCGCCCGCCGTGCCTGATTAATTTGCAGGCGCTGCGGCAGATGTGCATCGGACACCTCGTCGCGGACGTGGTCGCCATCATCGGCACGCTCGACATCGTGCTCGGTGAGATTGATCGGTAGCTGTTTGCGGTTAGCCGTTTGCTTTTAGCTCTTAGCTTTTTTGCCGTCGGCTTTTAGCGGCTGGCTCTTCATGGACGTGAGGCTTGCAAAGAGATCGGTTCTCGCGGGCGCGGCTCTCGTCGTGCTGTGCCTCGCGGCGGCGGCGGCGCGCGCGCAAGGGCAGTCGTCGCGCTGCAACGCGCCGATGAGCGACGCGGTCTCATACGTTCAGCTTCCGGGTCACCCGTTCAGCACGGTCTCGACGCCGGACGGCTGCTGGCTCTTCGTCTCTGTCAGCAGCTCGAACCCGAAATCCTCGAACGGCGTCGCCGTGCTCAGCCGCGAGGGCGGGCGGATCACTCTGAAGCGCGTCGTGCAGGTTGAGACCGGTCCCACGGGGATGACGCTCACGCACGACGGGAAGCTGCTCGTCGCCGCCGACGACGAGTACGTCGTCTTCTTGGACGCCGCGCAGTTGATCTCAGGGCGCGGCGACGCGATCCTCGGCTACATCAAGGACGCGGACTTCGCGGGAAGCGTCTATGTCAACACTACGTCTGACGACAAGTTCCTCTTCGTGAGCGACGAGAACGTGGCGACCGTCACCGTCATCAACCTCGAGCTGGCGCGCGCCGAGGGGTTCAAGCAGACGGCAATCGTCGGCAAGATTCCCGTCGGCGAAGCGCCCATCGCGCTCACCTTCTCGCCCGACGGTCGGTGGCTCTACACGACGAGCGAGATCGCGGCGGAGAGCTTCGGCTGGGCGGTCGAGTGCAAGCCCGAAGGGCAAGACCCGGCGACCGCGAAGCCGCGCTACCCGCAGGGCGCGATCATCGTCGTTGACGTTCAGAAGGCGCAGACCGATCCGGCGAACTCCGTCGTCTCGCGCGTGCCCGCCGGTTGCAGCCCCGTGCGGATGGTGATCGCGCCGGACGGCTCGCGCGTTTACGTGACGGCGCGTAACAACAACGCGCTGCTCGCGTTCGACACGGCGAAGCTGCGCGCGGGCGCGTCGGACGCGCGCGTCGGAAACGTGCCCGTCGGCAGCGCGCCCGTCGGCGCCGCCATCGTGAACGACGGGCGGCAAGTCGTTGTCACCAACTCGAACCGCTTCGCGCGCGACCAGACGGCGCGGCAGACCTTGACCGTGATTGACGCGGCGCGCGTCGGCGACGGCGCGGCGGCGATTCTGGGGAGCGTCCCCGCGGGCGTCTTCCCGCGCGAGTTCGGGCGCTCGCCCGACGGGCGGACGCTCTACGTCGCCAACTACATCTCCAGCGAGCTGGAAATAATCGATCTCAAGCGCCTGCCCGTACAGCGTGCGACCGCCGCGCGCTGACCAGGACGCTCGCGAAACTTATGAGCCCCTTCGCTCTACTTGCGCCGCCGGAGTGGTTGAGCCAACTGCTCTCAGACGACCTCGGCCTGAGCCAGCACGCGATCAACTACGTCGTCTTCCCGTTCATACAGATCGGCGCGGTCGTCACAGGGATCGCCGTCTGGGCGGCTTACGCGACCTACCTGGAGCGGAAGATTTCGGCGTTCATGCAGGCGCGGCTCGGCCCGATGCGCGTCGGGCCGTGGGGACTTCTGCAACCCATCGCCGACGCGCTGAAGCTTTTGACGAAAGAGGACATCCGACCCGACAAGGCGGACACCTACATCTTCTTCTTCGCGCCGTTCATCTCGGTCGCCGCAGCCTTCATCGTCTTCGCCGTCATCCCGTTCGGACCCGACTGGGGCGTGATCACGGACGTCAACATCGGGCTGCTCCTCGTCCTCGCCGTCTCATCCGTCGGCGTGCTCGCCTTGATCTTGGCGGGCTGGTCGTCGAACTCGAAGTACGCGCTCTTGGGCGGGCTTCGTTCGTCGGCGCAGATGGTCTCCTACGAAGTCTCGATGGGGCTCGCGCTCATCGGCGCTTTGATGTTCGCGCGCACGCTCTCGCTCTCGGGGATCGTGCTCGCGCAGGGGCACGACTCCGTCTGGTACGTCTTCTACCAGCCGCTCGGTCTCGTCATCTTCCTCATCAGCGGCATCGCGGAGAACAACCGCGCGCCGTTCGATCTGCCGGAAGCGGAGTCGGAACTCGTCGCCGGGTTCCACACGGAGTATTCGGGGATGCGCTGGTCGCTCTTCTTCATGGCGGAGTACGCGGCGATGGTCGTCGTCTCGGCGGTGGCGACCGCCGTGTACTTGGGCGGCTGGTACCTCCCGTTCGTCAACCGGATCGACACCGCCGGATACCACGGCCTCTACGTCTTCGTCTGCCTGCTTATCTTCCTCGCGAAGATGGCGGTGCTGCTCTACCTCTACTTCTGGTTCCGCTGGACGTTCCCGCGCTACCGCTACGACCAGTTGATGGACTTGGGCTGGAAGTGGATGATCCCGGCGTCGCTCCTGAACATCACGCTCACGGCAATCGCCGTCTTCGTCGTGCAGGCGCTCGACGGCTGGCACGGGCTGCGCACCATGTACTCGATGCGCGGCGGCGTTGATCTCACGCCCGCCGGGACGTGGATCATGATCGCCTTCGGCATCCTGAGCGTCTTCCTCGCGCTCGCGGTGCTCTCCGCGATCAACTGGCGCACGCGCGACTTCAACCTGAAGAAGCAGCGCCGCCAGATCAGACTCGTCAGCCCTCCGAAGGGCGCGCCCGCGGTCGCGCCCGCGGCGGCGAGCGAGTGAAGTCAACGCAGAAGTATGAACGACGGACGCGGAAGTAAAAACAGTTCATCGTTCATCGTTCCCAGTTCACCGTTTCGGGAGTTCTTATGCCAGCAGTGTCAGTCCCGCAGCCGACATTCCTAGAGAAGCTCAAGCGCTTCTTCTTCGCCGACCTGATCGCGGGCTTGAAGGCGACGCTCAAGTTCAACATCGGCGCGCTGACGGACAAAAACTCCGTCTCCGGCTACGGCATCTACACGGAGCAGTACCCGAAGGTCAGGCCGGAGGTCGCGCCGCGCTTCCACGGCGCGCCGCGCCTGAACATGGACCCGGAGACCTACGAGACGCTCTGCATCGCCTGCAACCTCTGCGCGCTCGCTTGCCCCGAAGACTGCATTGACGTGATCCCGATGGACATCGAGATCACCGTCGCCGGCAAGCCGCGTAAGAAGAAGGTCTTGGACGAGTTCATCTTCGACACCTCGCGCTGCATGTTCTGCGCGCTGTGCCAGGAGGCTTGCCCCACGGCGTGTCTGGAACTGACGCAAGATTTCGAACTCGCCACCTACTCCCGCGCGGGCTTCGTCTGGAACCGCCAGATGCTGGAGCAGGGACGCGAGACGGTCAAATACACGGAGTGAAAGCAGGGG
>JAIVGV010000003.1 GCA_020201365.1 Acidobacteriota bacterium | reverse complement strand
GGTTAGGGGTTGGGGGTTGGGAAGAAAATTCTGTTCTTCCCCAACCCCTAACCCCCATCCCCCATCCCCGGCTTTGGGGGTTTGTTATGGCGACAGAAGTTGTGATGCCGCAGATGGGCGAGTCCATCGCGGAGGGGACGATCACGCGTTGGCTCAAGAAGGTCGGCGAGCGCGTCGAGCGCGACGAGAACCTGTTCGAGATTTCGACCGACAAGGTTGACGCGGAGATTCCTTCGCCCGCCGCCGGGGTGCTCCTTGAGATCAAGGCGCAGGAGGGCGAGACGGTCGCCGTCAACTCGGTCGTCGCCGTCGTCGGCGAAGAAGGCGAGCAGCCAGCGGCTGGCGCGACGGGCGCGGGCGCGTCTGCGACTCAGCAGGCGGGCGCGGCGGCGGCGCAGGCTCCCACGACGCAAGCGCCGCCGCCGCAGACGAGCGCCGCGCAGCCAGCGGGCGCGCAGGCGCAAGCGACGCGGCAGCCGCAGGCGACTTCGCAGCCGCAGGCGGCGGCGCAAGGCTCTTCGCAGTTGACCCCGCAGCAGCCGCAGCAGGCGTCACAACAGTCGCCGCAAGCGCAGCCGCCGTCGTCGCAGCCCGCGCAGTCGTCCGAGGCGCGGCAGGTCGCGGAGGTCGCGGGGCGCAGTTACGACTACCAGCGTCCGGGCGCGGAGCGGCAGGGCTTGGCGTCGCCGGGCGGCGACGGCGGCGCAGGGAACGGGCGCGAGCAGACGGTCGAGGAGTTGCGGCGCACGAAGTCGAGCCCGCTCGTGCGCAACATCGCGCGGCAGCACAACATAGACATCTCGCAGCTCGAGGGCACGGGCGCGTCCGGGCGCGTGACGAAGAACGACATCCTCTCGTTCATCGAGTCGGGCGGCGCACAGGCGCGCGCCGCGCAGCCGCAGGCGGGCGCGCAAGGCTACGCGCAGACCGCGCAGGCTGCGTCGGCGCAGGCGGGCGTCGGCGACCGCGTCGAGACGATGGGCGTGATGCGGCGCAAGATCGCCGAGCACATGATCATGTCGCGGCGAACCTCCGCGCACGTGACGACCGTTTACGAGATCGACATGACGCGCGTCGCGCGCCTGCGCGACCGGCACAAGGCGGAGTTCCAGCAGCGCACGGGGACGAAGCTCACGTTCATGCCGTTCATCTTCCAGGCGGTGACGACGGCGATCCGCAAGTTCCCCGTCTTCAACTCTCAGGTCTCCGGCGATCAGATCATCTACAAGCGGGACATCAACCTCGGCATGGCGGTCGCTCTGGACTGGGGCTTGATCGTCCCCGTCATCAAGCGCGCCGACGACCTCTCCATCGCCGGGCTCGCGCGCGCCGCGAACGACTTGGCAGATCGCGCGCGGGCGAAACAACTCAAGCCCGACGAAGTGGCGGGCGGGACGTTCACGATCACGAACCCCGGCGTCTTCGGCGGGCTCTTCGGCACGCCGATCATCAACCAGCCGCAGGTCGCCATCCTCGGCGTCGGCGTCATCGAGAAGCGACCCAAGGTGATCACGACCGAGGACGGAGACGACCTCCTCGCCGTCCGCCACATGGCTTACTTCGCGCTCTCCTTCGACCACCGCATCATAGACGGCGCGGACGCCGAGCGCTTCCTCTCCTACGTCAAGGAGCTGCTCGAAGCGGGGAATTGGCAACTGTAGAAGGCGGCGCGAAAGCGTAAGTCGCCGGTTGTTGGCGGCGAAAACGGCACGCTAAAGAGCAAAATCGCACCCTTTTTTTAGTGGCGAATAAACGCGCAAAAAAGAGCACGCCGCGGTCGCTCCGAGGGGCTTAAATGCAAGAGCCAGAACGGGGCGTGTCTCCTGAGGGCGACGCCTCTACTGTATTTCGTGTGCACTCCATTCGCTCATTCGGCGCCGGGTTGCGTCTCTGGCTCCAAGCGCGCTTCCGGGGGCGAGCTGACACACCTGAAGATCGCGCAGCCGAAGGCGGTATTGCGAACGGCGGCAGAGTTTCACGTTGACGACGCCGCTCATGTGCAGTTAGCGGGAGGCAGCTTGATTCAGACGGCGCGCGGGAGCAGCATCCGGCGCTCGTCCACGACCCGCTTGAGTTTGCGCTTAGCCCGCAAGGTGCTGGGGGGGCACGGGACGAGGCGCAGGTCGTAGAGCTTCATTTCGCGGTTCTTCCAGAAGTCGGTGAAGTTGAGACGCAGGCTGTCGAGCACCGCAGCCTCGGCGCCGCGCCGCGCCGATGGGTCTTTCATCTCGACCCGCAGCTCTATCACGTCGCGGCAGCCGTCGTTCAGGATGATCGCCTGCCACTCCGCGCCCACGCCGGGCGCGTCGCGCAGCAGTTCGGCGAAGACCCACGGTCCGACGTTGCCCATGCCGCAGACGACCATCTCGTCGGCGCGCGCGCGAATCTTCCCGATGCGGCTCACCCGTAAGCCGCACGCGCAGGGCTCTTCGACGAGCCGCGTGACGTCGGTCGAGCGGTAGCGCACGAGCGGCATCACGTCGCGGTTGAGCGTCGTGTAAACCAACTCGCCGCAGCCCTCGTCGCCGTCCGCGATCTCGAAGTAGTAGTTGAGATCGTTGCGGTGGTAGCCCGCCTGCTCGCGGCACTCGACGCCGAGCGCGCCGAAAGATTCCGTCTGCCCGTAGCTCATGAAGACCGGCGCGCGAAAGATTCGCTCGACGCGCTGCCTCGCCTGCTCCGTCATGTTCTCGCCGCCCGCGAGCATGAACTTGAGCGACCACGCGCCGCGCCGCTCGGCGACTTCCGCGAGGCGCACGAGCCAAGAGGGCTCGCCGAAGACGGAGGTCGGCGTGTAGGCTCGCGCGCGCTCGTAGAACTCGGCGGGATCGATCTTGCCCGCCTCGGCGTGGAAGCAGCCGATGTGGCGCAGCGCCTCGCGCGTCGTCGCGGGCGAGACCCAGAAGGAGGAGTCGAAGGCGGAGACGACGCGATCCCCGCGCGTCAAGCCGAGCAGGCGCAAGCCGACGGCGCTCGCGAGCCCGACCGACTCAAGCTCGCGCTGCGAGAAGAAGACGCGCTTCGGGGTGGGCGAGGTCGTGCCTGTGGTTTCAAACGCCGTGTCCGCTCGCCCGGTCAGAAACGCCTCCGCGCCCCACGCGCGCAAGTCCTCGCCCGTCGTGTAGAAGTCGCCGAGGTCTGCGGGCGTGCGCACGGCGCGCGCGTCTATGCCGAGCCGCTTGAACTGCTCGCGGTAGAAGGGCGAGCGGGCGGCGACGAGCCGCACGGTCTCGCGCAAGCGCGCCGCCTGCATCCTTCTCAGCAGCGCGCGCGACGCGCCGAGCAGCCGCTTGGCGCGATCGGGGTGTAAGTGGAGCGACGCGCGCTCCGTGTATTCGACGAGTTTGCCGATCATCTACTCGAAACCTATCGCGCCTCACACGCGGTCGGGCGCGCAGCGGCGGATCAGTTGCTCCAACAGCTCGCAAGAGAGATCGATCTCGTCCTCGGTCATGTCGAAGCAGGGAGCGAGCGTAAACACGTTCTTGTAGTAGCCGCCGATGTCGAGCACGAGCCCCATGCGGCGACCGCGCGCGTCGAGGTCTCCCTTCATGCCCTCGGCGAAGATGCGATCCGCCAGCTCGCGGTCGGGCGTGTCGCCGTCCGCCTGACAGATTTCCATCCTCAGAGCCATCCCCATGCCGTCCGTGTCGCCGATCACTTTCGGGTAGCGGCGCTGCAAGTCTCTGATGCGCGCCAAAAAGTAGGCGCCCTTGCGCTTCGTCAACTCCTCGTAGTTGCGCTCCTCCATCATGCGGACGGCTTCGAGACCGATTGCCGTCCCGAGCGGGTTCGACGAGAAAGTTGAATGCGTCGAGCCGGGCGGGAAGACTGCGGGCGAGATCAACTCCTCGCGCGCCCAGACGCCGGAGAGAGGGTTGAGACCGTTCGTCAGCGCCTTGCCGAAGACGATGATGTCTGGCTCGACCTCGAAGTTCTCGATCGCCCAGAACTTCCCGGCGCGGTAGAAGCCCATCTGAATCTCGTCGTCAACCATCAGGATGTTGCGCTCGTCCAAAACTTTTTTGAGCGCGGGGAAATACTCCTTCGGCGGGACGACGTAGCCGCCCGTCCCCTGTATCGCCTCGACGTAGAACGCCGCGAACTCCGACTCGTTAGCCTTCGGGTCCCAGAAGGAGTTGTATTCCGTGTCGAAGTTCTTGGCGAACTGATCCACACAGTACAAGCCGCAGTCGTCTTTGCGCTTCCCGTAGGGGCAGCGGAAGCAGTAGGGGAAGGGGACGAAGTGCGCGCGGTCGGAGAAGTGACCGAAGCGGCGACGATAGCGATAACTCGAAGTGATCGCGGAGGCTCCGAGCGTGCGACCGTGGTAGCCGCCCTGAAAAGCGAAGACCAGATTTTTGCCCTTCGCGTTGCGCACGATCTTCAAGCTGTCTTCAATCGCCTGCGCGCCCCCGACGTTGAAGTGCACCCGCCCCGCGAGTCCGAACTTCGACTCGTTGAGCCGCGCGATGAGAGCGGCGAGTTCGACCTTTTCGGGGTGCAGGTACTGGCAGGCGAGCTGCGGCAACTTGTCCGCCTGCGCCTTGAGCGCGTCGTTCAGGCGCGGGTTCGCGTAGCCGAAGCTCGCAGCCGAGTACCACATCTGTAGATCGAGGTAGGGCGTGCCGTCGCGGTCGTAGAGGTAGTTGCCCTCGCAGCGGTCGAAGAACTTCGGCGGGTCGAGGTAGTGAACCGTGTCGCCCCAGGAGCAGTATTTGCGCTCAAGTTCGAGCAGCTCGCGCTCGTCCGTCACGCGCGTCAGTTGTACGAGGTCTGTCGCTTCGGTGCTCATCTTTTTCCTTCCGTCGTCAATCTCGTTGTGCGAGTTCGTTCGTCTCAGGCGCGCGCTCCCGCCCCCGCGTCGTAAGTCAGACACGAGAGCTCGGCGACCACGTCTTCGAGGCGCGCGGCGACTTCCGAGAGGCTCTCGAACGTCGTGTGCCAGATGCCGCCCGCGCGGCAGATGCGCGCGAGACCGTTCTTGGCGAAGACGAAATCCGCTTCGCGCGCCGCGTAAGCGTCAGAGAGCCCGTCGCCCACGAAGACCGTCGCCGCGCCGCGCGCGTTGAGAAGCTCCATCACCGCGGGTTTGCAGGTGGCGCAGCCGTGCGCGCAGGTCTCGCCGAAGTAGGGAAATTCCGCGTGCCAGCGGCTCGCGCCGGAGTACGACAGGTGGCTCGAACAGACGCGCGCGCCGCGCAAAAGTTTTTTCACGCGCGGATCGCACGCGCCCGCGAGGACGCGGCGGATGCAGTAGTCGAAGCCGTCGCTGACGACGGCGACGGGAACGTCCAAACGCGCGCACGCTTCGAGCAGCGCGCCGAGCCCCGCGTCGAGCTCGATTGCGGCGAGGAGCGCGTCGAGAGCGCGCGGCGCGGCGCGCACGAGCGCCATCTGCCGCGCGAGGCATTCGCGCGAGCCGATGCGACCCGCGCGCCACTCCTCTTCGACCGCGAGCCAGCGCTCGTCGGCGAACTTCTCCAAGATGAGATCGACCGCGTCGCGGCTTGACGCCGTGCCGTCGAAGTCTAAGAACAGGGTGGGTGTCTGAGTCGTGTTCGTCATGCCTTAACTTTCGCGCCGGAGAGCGCGTCGCAGACCTCCTCGACCTGCGCCTCGGTCATCGCCGGGAACAGCGGCAGCGTGATCGCGCGCCGCGCGAACTCGCGGCTGCGCGAGAGATCGCCGCCCGTCAAACTTTCAGCCGCGCCGCGCCGCGGCGAATCATGTGTGCGCGCGCCGGCGCCGCCGCGCTCGCAAAACGCCGCGAAGTCCGCGACGCACGGGTAGTGCAGACTCGTCTGGATGCGCGCCGCGCGCAGTGACGCGACCGCCTCGCGTCGCGCACCGGCGTCGGGCGCGACGGCGACCATCAAATGGTGCGCGCTCTCTTCGCCACGCTCGGCGAACGGGACGATCCAGCCGCGCGCGTCGCGCAGGAGATCGCGGTAGAGACGCGCGAGCCGCGCGCGGCGGCGGTTGTTCTCTTCGAGCTTCGCGAGTTGGACGCGACCGACGGCGGCGCGCACCTCGTCGAAGCGGTAGTTGAAGCCGTGCGCGAGCACCTCGTAGGAGCTGGCGTGCCCTTGATGCCGCTGCCAACTGAGCGTCGTCATGCCGTGCGAGCGCAGCAGGCGCACGCGCTCCGCCACGTCGTCGCGGTCGGTCGTCACCATCCCGCCCTCGCCCGTCGTCAGGTTCTTGTTCGCGAAGAACGAGAAGCACGCCGCGTCTCCGAGCGCGCCCGCCGCGCGACCGCTCAATTCCGGCGCCCCCCCGTCAACGTAGCGCGCGCCGACGGCGTGGCAGGCGTCCTCGACGACGGCGACGCGGCGCGCGGCGCAGATCGCGCGAACCTCTCTCATGCGCGCGACGTGCCCGCCGTAGTGCATCACGACGACGGCGCGCGTGCGCGGCGACAGCCGCCGCTCGATCTCCGCCGGGTCAATCGTCGGCTCGTCGAGCGCGAGGATGTCCGCGAAGACGGGCGACGCGCCGACGGCGACGGTCATGTTCGCCGCGGCGACGAAGTTGGTCGCGGGCTGGACGACCTCTCCGCCGAAGCCCGCGCCGACGGCGAGCAGCGCGAGGTGCAGCGCCGCCGTGCCGTTGGCGACGGCGACGGCGTGTCGCGCGCCGACGAACGCGGCGAACTCCTCCTCGAAGGCGCGCGTTTCGGGTCCGGTCGAGAGCCAGCCGCCGCGCAGGACGCGAAGCGCCGCCCGCTCCTCCGCCTCGCCGAACGATACGTCGCTCAAGGGGACGCGCCAGTCGATCACTGTTCGAAAGCCTCCCTTCTGGCGGCGAACAGCTCCTGCGCGCGCGCGTAGTCTTCGGGGTTGCCGATGTCGAGCCAGAGGCCGTCGTTCAAGTAGGCGCGCACGCGCTCGCCCGCGTCGAGCAGCCGCAGGACGAGGTCGGGGAAGTCGAGGTAGCGGTGCGGCTCGATGTAGCGCAGCACTTCGGGCTCGTAGACGTAAACGCCCATGCTCACGTGGAACGTCTGCCGCGGCTTCTCGCGGTAGCCCGTCAACTGGAAGTCCGCGCCGAACTCCATCACGCCGAGGTCGATCTTCACCTCGCGCGCGTGCGTCGCGATCGTGAGCAACGCGCCCTGCTCGCGGTGGAAGCGGGCGAGCTTGCGGAAGTCGAGATCGGTCAGCAGGTCTCCGTTCATCGCGAGGAAGGTCTCGGTGAGTCCGGGGACGAGCGCGAGCGATCCGGCTGTGCCGAGCGGCTCTTCTTCCTCGACGAAGCTCAGTTTGATCTCGCGCGCGAGCGAGCGGCGGTGATCGAAGTACGACTTGATCAGCTCCGCGAGGTGGCCGACCGTGAGCGTCACGTCGCGCACGCCGCAGCGCACGAGGCGGCGGATCAGGACTTCGACGACCGGCGTGTCGCCGAGCGGCACGAGCGGCTTCGGGAAGCTCGCCGTGAACGGCTGCAGGCGCGTGCCCTTGCCGCCCGCCAGGATCACCGCGCGCATCCCTCGATCTCCTTTCGCAAATTTTCCCGTCGCCCCAATTTCACCTTCCTTCCACGACGCCCGCCACTTTCGCGGTCGCGTCGGGCGGCGGCGTGTTGTGATAGATCGCGTCCTCGAAGTTCGTGTAGAGCCCGCAGCGAAGCGCCCCGGCGATCTCGGCGATGCCGTCGGGCACGCGCCGCTCGATCTGAAAATCCAGCTCGCGCCGGGCGCGCTCGAACGAGACGCGGTAGTCGCGCGGGTCTTCGTCGCGTCGGACGAAGCGCACGTCCGCCTCGCCCACCTGCCCGCGGATCAGCTCGACCAGATCGATCTTGCGGTAGTTCTCGCCCGTGTCGCCGACGTTGAAGACGCGCCCGGCGACGCGGGCGCGCGGCGCGTCGAGCACGAGGTTGACGGCGCGCGCCGCGTCGCGCACGTGGACGTAGGGTCGCCAGAACTGCTCGCCGAAGACCGTGAGCCCGCGCCGGACGAGCATCTCGGCGGTGAACTGGTTGACGGTGAGATCGAAGCGCATGCGCGGCGAGTGCCCGTAGAGCGTCGCGAAGCGCAGCACGACCGCGTCGCAGCCCCCGCGCGCGCTCTTCGGATCGAGCAGCGCGCGCTCGACCGCGACCTTCGTCTCCGCGTAGAGCGAGACGGGGCGCAGCTCCGTCTCCTCGGTCGCGTGCGCGGACGTGTCAGCCATCCTGCCGTAGTTGCTGCACGTCGAGGCGAAGACGAAGCGCGAGACCGCGGCGCGCCGCGCCTCCTCGTAGAGCGCGAGCGCGGCGTCGAGGTTGACGGCGCGAGCCAGCTCGGGCTCGCGCGCGCACGCCGGATCGCCGACTACCGCCGCGAGGTGCACGACGGCGTCCACGCCCGCGAGCGCCGCACGCCTCGCCTCCGGCTCGCGCAGGTCGCCGCGCACGAACTCGAAGTTCTCCCGACCGAAGAGCGCGAGCAGTCCGGCGGCGCCGTGCGACAGGTTGTCGAGCACGCGCACGCGCGCTCCGGCGCGCCACAGCCGCAGCGCCAGCACCGAGCCGAGGTAGCCCGCCCCTCCCGTGATCAGCGTCGTCACGCGCGCGCACCTCCGCTTCCCGACAGCTCAGCCCGTGACGCGACGACAGATGATTCTTCTGAAGCGTAGCTGCGCGCGCCGCTCGACGAACGCGCGTCGGCTGACGTTTGCGCCGCGTGCGACGACTCCGGCGCGCGTGTCGCGTCGCCCAGAACTTCCGCGAGCGGAGCGACGCGCAGACCTCGCGCGGCGAGACCGTCGAGGATGAGCGGCAGCGCCGCGACGGTGCGTCGGCGATCCTCGCGTCCGGTGCTGTCGCCGTCGTGAAGGAGGATGATCGAGCCGGGGCGCGCGTCTTTGAGGACGCGCGCGGCGATCTCGCGCGGGGCGATGCGCTTCCAGTCGAAGCCCGCGGCGTCCCATTGAACGGTGCGCAAGCCGAGCCGTCGCGCGGCGCGGAAGTAGGCGCGCGTGCGGACGCCGCACGGCGGGCGCGCGAAGCGCGGGCGCACGCCGGTCGCGCGCTCGATCACGGCTTGCGTGAGTTCGAGCTGCCGCGCGGTCTCGCGGCCCGTGCGGAAGAGGTAGATCGGGTGCGAGTACGAGTGATTCCCGATCTCGTGCCCCTGCGCCGCGACGCGGCGCGCGACGCGCGGCAGGCCTTCGACCGCGCCACCGATCATGAAGAACGTCGCTTTCAAACCTCTTTCGGCGAGCAGGTCGAGGATCGCCCCCGTGTCTTCTTGCGAAGGCCCGTCGTCGAAGGTGAGCGCGACGGCGCTCGTCGCCCCGACGCCGCGCCAGACCGTCTCGCCGAGGAGCTGAGAGCGCACGGCGTAGGTCGCGTAATAGACGGCAGCCCACGCGCCCGCGCCGACGGCGAGCGCGGCGGACGATCCGTAGATGAGCGTGCGGCTATCCATGAGTTGAAGCTGCGAGCGCACTCTCGCCGCCGACGCTTTCGGCGAGCCAGCGGGCGATCCTCTGCGCGGCGTCGGTTCGACGGTGCGCGCGGCAGCGCTCGCGTATGCGCGCGCGTTCTGCGTCGTCCGCGAGGAGCGCGCGCACGGCTCCGGTCAGCTCTTCGAGCGTGCGGACGGCGCGCCCCGTGCCCCACTCTTCGAGCAGTTTGTACTGGACGCGCTCCGAGCCGGGCGGCGGCTCCATGGCGACGAGCGGCAGCTCGCAGGCAATCGCCTCGTCGAACGTGTTGCCGAGCTTCGAGACGAGCACGTCCGCCGCGCGCATCAGCCGCGGCACCGGCAGGTCTTCGACCCAGCCGACGACGCGCACGCGCTCGCGGGCGGCGGCTCGTTCGACGACGCGCGCGCAGCGTTCTTTCAGGGAAGCGTTGCGCCCCGTGAGGACGACGAACTGCGTCGCCGCGTCGAGCGCGAGGAGTCGCGCGAGCGATTCGGCGATCCGTCCGAGCCCTTCGCCGCCGCCGGTCAACAGGACGAGCGGTCGCTTCTCGTCGAGACCGAACGAGCGGCACGCGAGCGCGCGGCTGTCCTCGAACCCGCGCGGCGTGCCGAAGTCTGCGGCGAGGGGCGCGCCCCACACGCGCACGCGTCCGCGCGGCGCGCCGAGCCTTTCAAGCTCGGCGGCGAGCCCGTCGGTCATCGCCGTGTAGAGGTCAACTTCGGACTGCACCCACGCGCGGTCTGCGTCGTAGTCAACGTTGACCGCGACGAGCGGCGCATCGAGCCCGAGGTCGCGCTTGAGCAGCGCCGCGATCTCGCCGCAGCCGACTTCGGTCGCGACAATCGCCGACGGTCGCATCGCGCGCGCGAGATCGAAGAGGGCGCGGCAGCCGCGCCGGTAGTACCACTCGGGGCTCGTGTGCTCCTGCCGCTTCTGGTAGCGATCCACGCGCTCCCACACGCCGGGCGCGTGGCGCACGAGCCACAGGTAAGCCGTGACATGCGTGAAGCGCGCGAGCGCGCCCATGTGATCCGCCACGTCAACGACCGACGCGGGCGCGCAGCCCTCGCGGCTGATCGCCTCGGCGACCGCCTGCGCCGCGCGCGTGTGACCCGCGCCGTTCGCAATGGTCAGGATCAGGATCGGCGACGCCGCCGCGCCCCGTTCGGCGTGCGGCGGTGCGCCCGCGTCGCGTGTTGCCTGCTTTGCACGCGACGCGGGCGAGCACCGCCCCGCCGCGTCGAGCGCCGCGTTAGACGCGACGCCGACGATCCTCTCGGAACCCGAACTCAAGCCGTCCGCCTCCTCAAACCTTCAGCCGCGACGACCGCCGCCGCTTCGCCGCGCGACGACTCACGCGGCGGGCTCTCGTGCGACGATCCGCCCGCCACATCCAGAGCGATGCGCGCGATTGCCGCCGCCGCGCCGGGTCGCGCGAGTCGCGCGGAGCACGCGGACATGCGCGCGCGCAAAGCGTCGTCGCCGACGATGCGTAGTGTGGCGCGCGCCGTCTCGCGAGAGCCGTGCGTTTCGATTGCCGCGCCCGCTTCGACGAGCCTGCGGGCGTTCAGCCGTTCGGGTCCCGGTATCGCGTCGAAGAGCACGCAGGGGAGCGCCGCGGCTGAAGCCTCGCTCGTCGTCACGCCGCCCGGCTTGGTCACGAGCGCCGACGCCGCGCGCATCAGCGGCGCGATCTCGTCGCACCAGCCGAAGACGCGCAGAGAAACCGGCGATGACGCGCGGCGAGCCTCGTGCTCTTCGCGCACGCGCGCGAGCCCTCGCAGCGCGCGCGCGTCGTGCCCGGCGACGGCGACGATCTGAAGCGGCGCGTCGGCGCGGCAGAGCTGCGCGGCGACCTCGCCCATGCGCGTCGGACCCATGCCGCCGCCCATCAGTAGAACGACGGGCGCGTCCGCCTTCAACTGAAGCCGCGCGCGCGCCGCCGCGATCTCGTCCTCGTCACGCGCCGCCGTGAACTCGCGCCCCACCGGGATGCCGCACACGCGCACGCGCGAGGCGTCCGCGCCCCACGCGATCAGACTCTCGCGCACGCGCTCGTCCGCGACCGCGTAAGAGTCAACTTCGCGCTTCACCCACGCGGGCTCGGCTTCGTGATCCGTGACGACGGCGACGATCCCGGCGTCCGTCAGCCCGCGCCGCCGCGCCGCCGCAGCCATCTCGCACGCCGCGACCTCGCACGCGACGACGACGCGCGGTCGCCAGCGCGCGATCTCGTCGAAGACCTGCGGGCAGCCGCGCATGAATGCCCACTCCGGGGCGGTCGCGTCGTCGCGCTTCTCGAGCCGCCGCGCGAAGTACCAACGCCACGCCGAGGGCGCGTGTCTCAGCATCAGCCAATACGGCGCGACGTATCCGGCTCGAAACAGCAAACGACTCTCGCGCAGCGCGTCGGTCACGCGCACGTTGGCGCGCGCGTCTTGCGACGCGATCTCGCGCGCCAGCGTCTCGGCGGCGCGGACGTGACCCGAACCGAACGAGAGCGTGAGCACGAGTATGCGCGTGCGTTCAGCCATAAAAGTTGTGCCCTGTCAGTCCTCGCGCCAGCGCATCAGGCGGAAGCCGAGGGCGAGCGCGGCGGCACTCATCAAGGCGAGCGCGAGAAGTTGCGGCGCGACTGCGTGTCCGCCCGCGAGCGTCGTCTCGGCGGCGCGCGCGGCGCACGAAGTCGGGAGCCACGCGGCGGCTGCGCCGACGGCGCGCGGCAGCGCGTCCGCCGGGTAGAAGACGGGCGCGAGGATGACGAGCCCCGCGCCGAGCGCGTCCGTGTAGAGCGTGCCCTCGGCGAAGCTGCGCGCGCGCGCGGCGATGACGACGCTCACGCCGCAGAGGCAGAGCATCGTCAGCGTGACGGTCGCGCCGAGCAGCGAAGCGCCCGCCGCGTCGAGCCGCGCGCGCACGCCGACGGCGCGCGCCACCACGAGCAGCGTCGCCGTCCCCGCCGCCGCCTGCGCGACGGCGAAGATGAGTATGCCGAAGACGTAGGAGGACGGGGCGAGCGGGAGCGTCGCGAACAGTTTGAGCCGACCCGTGAAGCGGTTTTCGAGGAGCAGGTAGCCGAGCCAACTGATCGCCGTCAGCGAGATCGAGAAGACGACCGCGCCCGCGAGGAAGCCGAGCGACTTCGGATCGCCGGCGCGCACGCCGCTCACGCGCGACGCGAACCAGAACATGGCGACGGGGAAGACGAGCGCGGCGAGCAGGAACGGTCCCGCCTCCGCGCGCAGCCGCGCGAGGTGTATGCGGAAGACGCACGCCGCGTCTCTCACGCGCCGCCTCACCGCGCGCCCTCCTTCCGCGTCTCGCCCGCCGCGCCCGCTGCGCCCGTCACGTTCGTTCCGCCAGCCGCGCCGCCCGCATCCGTCAGCCGCCTGCCCGCGAGCGCGAAGTAAACGTCTTCGAGCGAGACGCGCGCGATGGAGAATTCCGACAAAGACTCGCGCGCGACGAACGCGCGAGCTTCGGCGAACGTCCCGAAGAGGTTCGAGCGCTCCGCGCCGAACTCGTCGCGCCAAGTGACGCGGTAGGTCTTGTCGAGCCGCGCGAACAGTTCTTCGAGCGTGCCGATTGCCGCGAGGCGACCGCCCGCGATGACGGCGACGCGGTCGCTCAGCCGCTCGGCTTCCTCCATGTAATGCGTCGAGAGGATCGCGGTCGCGCCCGCCGCGACGGCGCGGCGGATCACCTGCCAGACGGCGCGGCGCGAATCGGGGTCGAGCCCCGTCGTCGGCTCGTCCAAAACCAGCAGAGGCGGGCGACCCAAGAGGGCGAGACCGACGAGGATGCGCCGCCGCTGACCGCCGGAGAGTGCGCCGACGCGCCGGCGCGCCTCGCGCACGAGATCGAGCCCGCACATGACCTCCGCCGCCGCCGCGCGCGCCTCGCGTTTGGCGAGCCCCTTGAGCCGCGCGAACAGTTCGAAGTGCTCGCGCACCGTGAGCGACTCGAAGAGGCCCGCCTCCTGCGGCGCGACGCCCATCATGCCCTTGGCGCGGCGGGGCTCGCGGTCGGCGTCCACGCCGAAGACCTCGACGCGACCGGCGGTCGGTCGCAGCTCGGTCGTCAACTGCCGCAGGAAAGTGGTCTTGCCCGCGCCGTTCGCGCCGAGGATCGAGACGATCTCGCCGCGCCCGACTTCGAGATCGATCCCGCGGTTCGCTTCCGTCCCGTCCGCGTAACGCTTGACGAGCCCGACGACGCGCACGGCGATCTCTTCAGCGCGCGGCGGGGAGGAAGGCGAAGGGGAAGACGACGCGGAGACGCGCGGACGCGGAGACGCGGAGACCTGATCGAGCAGATCGCCGCGCCCTTCGCGCGCGGTCGCGCCGTTCGCGTCGCCCGCCTTCGTCTCTTCCGTGATCGCCGCGGTCGTCATCGGTCTCTTCGTCGCCCGGTCGTCATCAGTCGGCACGCCTCTCACGCGAGTTGCAGAAAATCTACCGCCGAGCGGATCGCGGTGAGCGGGCTGTTGCGGTAGGCGGAGACTTCGTAGGGGCAGCCGATCTTGCAGCCCGCGCAGAAGTCCCACATCCGCGGCGACTGCTTGATGATCTCCCGCACTTCGGGCGACTCGTAGATTTCCCGCAGGCTCATCTCCGGCGCGCCGCGGTGCAGCGAGACGAACGCGCAAGGGAACTGGATCGAGCCGTCGGGTCGCATGTTGACGAGGTGCGAGGCGGAGCGGCACGGGAACTTCTTCGTGAATCCGCCGTCGCGGTAGAACTCGAAATAGTCCGTGTAGAAGCGGACGCACTTGTAGCGCTTCTTGAGATCGAGCACGTAAGCCGCGACGCGATCCAACTCGTCGCGGCGCATCTCCACGTCTTCGGTCTTCCAAGTCGTGCGGACGACGTTGTGCACCGCCTCGGTGTGGAGGAAGAAGCCGCGCTCCTCGCAGAACTGTGCGAGCGCGGGCAGGTCTTCGAGGTTTTCGAGATCGACCGCCGCGTTGATCTGGATCGTGTTGTGCTTGAGGTTGCCCTTGATGTAGTCGAGCGCGGAGAGGATCGTCGGCAGGCCGTCTATGCCGCGCCGGCGCGCGAACTTCTCGCGGTCGAGCGTGTCAATCGAGACTTCGAGCTGGTCGAGTTTGACGCAAGCCTCGGCGTATTTCTTTAGCGCCAGCCCGTTCGTCGGCATCGAGGTGTAGAAGCCGAGGCGCGCGGCGTACTCGATGTAGTCCGGCACGTTCGGGTTCATCAGCGGCTCGCCGCCCGACATGCTCCACGCGAAGACGCCGAACGCGGCAGCCTCGTCCATGCGCGCGAAGACGCGCTCGCGCACGGCGCGATCTTCGGGCTGCTGGTTCTGCCAGATGGCGCAGTAGCCGCACTTCATGTTGCAGTGCAGCGTCGTCTCGAACATCACCATGAACGGGCGGTCGAAACGGTGGCGCAGCTGGCGCAGCGCGTTCCTGAGCATGAGGCTCTTCTTCAAACCGGCTGACCCCTCGCGTGCTTGGGCTGCGTTTCGGGGGAGACGCCCGGTCGGGCGTTGCGGAGACGGGTGGGAGTGTACGCAAGACAACCTAAACGGAAGATGAACGCGGGATACTTTCTGTGACCGCGCGGTCGCGGCGCGCGTCTTAGGTGGTGTAAGCGCGCGGCGCGCGGTTCGTCGGGGCGCGGCGCGGGCGGCGCGGCGGATTCATCGTGGGTTCATCCGCGCGGGTTATTATTTAAGACCGCATCACGCCTCGCTTCCGTCCGTCGGCGCTAGAGAGGGGCCGAAGTTTTGCGCATACTGTTGGTCGAGGACGAGCCGAGCGCCGCGCTCATGATGGCGAAGGGCTTGCGCGAGCAGACCTACGCGGTGGACGTGGCGCCGGACGGCGACGCCGCGCTCTACCAGGCTGGCGTCAACGACTACGACCTGATTATCCTCGACATCATGCTGCCCGGGAGAGACGGTTTCGAGGTCTGCCGCGAGCTGCGCGCCGCCGGTCGCACCCTCCCTGTCCTCATGCTCACCGCGCGCGACCGCATAGACGACCGCGTCCACGGTCTCGACACCGGCGCGGACGACTACCTCACCAAGCCCTTCGACTTCCGCGAGCTGCTCGCTCACATCCGCGCCCTGTTGCGCCGCGGGCGCGATCTCAAACCCGACCTGCTCCGGGTCGGCGATCTCGAAATTGACGCGCGGGCTCACCGGGCGCGGCGCGGCGGGCGCGATCTCGCGCTCACGGCGAAGGAGTACGCGCTCTTGGAATACCTCGCGCGGCGCGCGGGCGAGATCGTCGGGCGCGCCGACATCGCCGAGCACGTCTGGGACGACAACTTCGATCCCTTCTCGAACCTGATCGAAGTGTACGTCCAGCGGTTGCGCCGCAAGATCGACGACGGGCACGCGCGCAAACTCCTGCACACGCGGCGCGGCGCGGGCTACATGCTCTCGGTGGAAGGGGGCGCGGCGAATGATTGACTCGGTGCGCGCGCGCCTCACGCTCTGGTACGTCGGCGTGCTCGCCCTCGTGCTCGTCGGCTTCAGCGTCGCCTTCTACGTCCTCCTCGCGCGCGGGCTGAGCGACGATCTGGACGACGACCTGCGCGTCTCACTCGACACGGTGACGGTCTCGCTCGCGCGGGGCTTGAGCGCGGGCGAACCGCTCGCCGGCGCCGCCGCACGCGCGATCAACGAACTCTCGACGCGCGAAGCCACGGCGATCTACGACTCTTCCGGCAGGCTGATCGCGGAGCAGCCCGCGCAGGGCGGCATCCGCGCGCCGCTTCCTCCGGCGGGCGCCCTCTCCGAGCAGGGAGTTTACTTCGGGACCGTGAGACAGCCCGGCGCGGGCGAGGAGGACGCGCGCCGCAGAGTCGCCGCGCAGCGCGCTTACGTGAGTGCGCAGGGCGCGCCACTCATCGTCGTCGTCAGCTCCTCCTTCGAGTCCGTGACAGATGGGCTCGGCACGGTGCGCGATCTGCTCTACGTCGCCGTGCCGGTCGCGCTGCTCTTCTCAGGCCTCGGCGGTTGGTTTCTCGCGCGCCGCTCGCTCGCTCCCGCCGTCGAGATGGCGGAGCGCGCGCGGCGTATCGGCGCGGAGAACTTGGAGCAGAGGCTGCCGGTCGCCAACCCGCGCGACGAGATCGGGCGGCTCGCCGCCACCTTCAACGAGTTGCTCGGTCGCCTCGACGAGTCGTTCTCCTACCAGCGCCGCTTCATGGCTGACGCCTCGCACGAGCTGCGCACGCCGCTCTCCGTCATACGCACCGCCACCGGCGTCACACTCGAACGCGAAGGGCGCGCCGCGGGCGAGTATCAAGACGCCCTCAAGATCATCGACGAGCAGGCGCGCAGGCTCACGCACATCGTCGAAGACATGTTCACGCTGGCGCGCGCGGACGTGGGTCAGCCCGGTCTGAACGTGTGCGACTTTTACCTCGACGAGCTGGTGACGGAGGTCGCGCGCGCCGCCGAGGTGCTCGCCTCGCGCCGGGGCGTGCGGATCGAAGTCGCCCCCGCGCCGGAGACGCTCTTCCACGGCGACGAGGGGCTGCTGCGGCAGATGCTCCTCAACCTCGTTGATAACGCCGTCAAGCACACGCCGCCGGGCGGCTCGGTGCGGATCGCGCTCGCGTTGGCGGATCACGGTTGCGCGATCACAGTCGCGGACACCGGCTCGGGGATTCCGGCTGCGGCTCAGCAGCACATCTTCGAGCGCTTCTTCCGCGCGGACAAGGCGCGCTCGCGCGTCGAAGCCGTCGGCAGCGAGAGCAGCGGCGCCGGGCTCGGGCTGTCGATCTCACAACGCATCGCCGAAGCCCACGGCGGTCACGTCGAGCTGCGCCACTCCGACGTGACGGGCAGCACTTTCGTCGCCACACTCCCGCTCGCGGGAGCTCGATAACTGCATCGCCACATCGTGCACGCCGCCCGTGCGCAGGTTACTGTGGCGGCTCGCTAAGACGTCATAGGCAA
The DNA here is from genome assembly GCA_020201365.1 of Acidobacteriota bacterium. Classification (GTDB taxonomy): domain Bacteria; phylum Acidobacteriota; class Blastocatellia; order Pyrinomonadales; family Pyrinomonadaceae; genus JAIVGV01. The sequence goes on along the minus strand of JAIVGV010000003.1, from coordinate 3,125 downwards.
GCCCTCGTCTAGCGACGACAGTAACCTAACAGGGAAGCGTCGGGCGTACCGTGTTCTTGGCGAGAAAAAACGACACCCGAAAGAGCCTTCAATTCGGCGTAGCGCTCGACCGTCGCGCGCAGGTACTTCGCCGGGTCCGCGTTGCGCAGGGCGAGCCGACACTCCAGCCACAGGTTTTCGACGAAGCCGCCGGGCGTCCGTGTGACCATGTGTGAGGTGTCTTTCTTCGGCTGATTAGCGCGGGGCATGTCCGCTATCTCCTTTAGGTAAAAGCGGACTCACATCACGAACTCACGTTCGAGTATGTAGTTGTCAGCTACCCGCCGAAGGCGGGAACTTCTCCGTCTGAAACGGACGCGGGAGTAGGAGCTGCGCTGAAAGACACGACGACGAGGCGGCGGAAACGAGATGCCTCCGCCGCCGCGTCGTTCGTGCTTGAGGCGGCGTCGCCGCCGGGTCGGCGCGCGCGTGACGAATCGTGCGCCGCCTTGTTAAAGAATGAACGCGTCGCGTGACGTGCTGCGAGCCGCGCCCCTCCGCGTTCACTTCCGTCTCAGGTAGTCGTCCGTCCGGTCGATCCAGTCTTGCCGCGGCGGGCTGAAGATGTCCACGTCGAGCGTGTCTTCGAGCGCCTCGGCGGCGTGCGGGAGGTTGGGCGGGATGCAGAGCACTTCGCCCGCGCGCACGTCAACGATCTCGCCGTCCTCGCCGAGGCGGAAGCGCAGCGCGCCTTCGAGGATGTAACTGATCTGCTCGTTCTCGTGCGCGTGGGCGGGGACGCGCGCGCCCTTCTTCAGGTGGATGTGTGCGAGCATGACGCGCTCGCCCGTGATGAAGCGCCGCTCGAGCCCGTCGCTCAGACGCTCCTTCGGCATCTCGTCCCAGCGGTGCAGCGTCGCCCTTCTCCGTTCCATCGTCAGCCCTCCGCGCGCCAAGCTATCGCAGCATCCCGGGCGCGCTCGACCGCGAGGCTCGCGGTTCCGGGCGCGGCGCGCGAGCCGTCCGGCTTACGCCGCGCCCGCGCCTTCCGCGCCCGCGCCGAACTCCTCGCACACGTCCCCCCAGCCGCGCGCGGGCTGGAGCACGAAGCCCATGTGATCGCCCTCGTGGTGCGGGATGCGCGCGACGGCTTCGCGGTTCTCCAACTGATCGACCGCCCGCGTCGCCTCTTCGTCCGAGAGACCGACCGCCGCCGCGAGCTCGCTCTCGGCGACGCCCGCGCCCTCGAACTCCGCGCGCCGCCCGTAGAGCCAACGCAGAGCCTTCTCCGCCCTCTCGTCGTGTCTGTGCCGATTCGCTTCCGTCATCAGTCCACTCCTTTCCCGCGCGGCGTCGGGACGCCGCGCCGCGCCGTTCACGGAAAACTAATGTTGCCGCCGCGGCGCATTATACCCCCGCGCCGCAACGTCCTCATCCCGCCGCGGGAGGCGGGACGCCGCAGCGCGGGATTTGTTGCGATCAGGTGACGGCGAGGTTGTAATTTCTCTCGGCGCAACCTTTTTGGCGCGACGCGCCATCAACCCCCTTGACTCCCCCGAAAACTTTGCAGTAAACCTTCATGGATTCGGTTTCCCGCTTCGACACTCCTCGCAAGGCTGGTCCGTTCGGCGACGCCCGACAATCGTCTTCGCGATCCGTGTGCGTCGCGCCGGGGTCAAGAAGTCAACTGGGCGCTTCCGCCGGGGCGGGGGCAATTTTAGGAAAATCTAAACTAACGGAGTGAGACCAATGACGAACAGAAACAGATTCCAACTCGCGAGCCTCGCGCTCACCGCCATCGTCGCGCTCGCGGGCGCGGCGTTCGCGCAGACCACCACCGCGTCCGCCTCGACCAACTCACGCACCGTCGCCGACGGGCAGAAGATGACCGTCAAGGGCGTCGTCGTCCGCCGCGACATCGACCGCAACACGTTCGACGTGCAGGACGCCAACGGCGTCGTCACGACCGTCGTCTTGACGGATCGTTCGAGCGTCAAGTCGAAGGGCGGCTTCTTCGGCGGAAGCACGACCTACGGTCCGTCGAACATCCTGCGCGGGCTGAACCTCGAAGTCGAGGGGCGCGGCAACTCCGCCGGTCAGCTCGTCGCCGACAAGGTTCGCTTCGGCAGCACTGATTTGAGGGTCGCGCAGTCGATCTCGTCGCGCGTCGATCCCGTCGAGTCGCGCGTCGGCAACGCCGAGGGGCGCATCAGCGAGGTCGAGGCGAACTCGCAGCGCCTGTCGGGTCAGTTAGACGAACTCGCGGCGGTGTCGAACGCGGCGCGCGGCGGCGCGAAGGCGGCGCAGGAGACCGCCGACGCGGCGATCGGCGGCGTCAACGCCACCAACGAGCGCATCTCCGCGCTCGACGACTACACGGCGCAGCAGAGCGTGAGCGTCAACTTCAAGGTCGCGAGCGCCGTGCTCACGCCCGAAGCCAAGCAGGCGCTCGATCAGATCGCCGAGCAGGCGTCGAAGGCTCGCGGCTACGTCATCGAGGTGCGCGGGTTTGCGAGCGCCGAGGGCGGCGCGAAGCTCAACGAGCGGCTGAGCCAGCAGCGCGCCGACGCCGTCGTGCGCTACCTCGCGCAGCAGCACAACATCCCGCTCCGGCGCATCATCACGCCCTTCGGCTACGGCTCGAGCAACCCCGTCGCCGACAACTCGACGCGCGAGGGTCGCCAGCAGAACCGCCGCGTCGAGGTGAGCGTGCTCGTCAACCGCGGGCTCATGCAGGCGGCGCCGAACATGAACCCGACGAAGACCGACTCGGCGACGCCCCCGCCGCAGCAGTAACGGCGGGCTCGAAACTCGCGCGCGTGATCGCATCGCGTCGCGCGCGAACCCGAAACGACGACCGACAGCGGGCGGCGCGCGCCGTAACTCGCACGCGCGCCGCCCGCGCTACTTTCCGCAGGAGCGGCGGCGATGACACCCACGTCCCACGGCGCGCGCAGGATGCTGGCGGCGGCGCTCGCGCTCACCCTCGCGCCCCTCTTTTTCGCGGGCGCGCCCGCGACACACGCGCAGACGAAGCGGGCGACGCGCCGCACGACACGCACGACGCGGCGGACAAGTGCGAAGCGCTCATCAACGGCTACGAGGGAAGTTCCAATTAGAACATCCTACCCTGAGCCGTTCCTTAT
>JAIVGV010000267.1 GCA_020201365.1 Acidobacteriota bacterium | reverse complement strand
GGTAGATGTTGTCGCCCATGCCGATCTCGTCGCCGTAGTAGAGGAACGGGCTGCCGGGCAGTGACAAGAGTAGGGCGTGAAGCAGCTCGATCCGGCGGCGGCTGTTGTCTAAGAGCGGCGCGAGGCGGCGGCGGATGCCGACATTCAGGCGCATCCTTCGATCCTTCGCGTACTCGTTATAAAGGTAGTCGCGCTCCTCGTCGGTCACCATCTCAAGCGTCAGCTCGTCGTGGTTTCTGAGGAACATGCCCCACTGGCAGTTCGCGGGGATGTCGGGCGTGCGCTCCAAAATCTCGACGATGGGGCGGCGATCCTCCTGCCTGAGCGCCATGAAGAGGCGCGGCATGATCGGGAAGTGGTAGCCCATGTGGAACTCGTCGCCGTCGCCGAAGTACGCCACGACATCCTCGGGCCACTGGTTCGCCTCAGCCAACAACAACGCCGACGGGTAGCGCCGCTCGACGTGCGCGCGCAGTTTCTTCAGGAAGGCGTGCGTTTCGGGGAGGTTCTCGCAGTTCGTTCCCTCACGCTCGTAGAGGTACGGCACGGCGTCAACGCGGAAGCCGTCAACGCCGAGGTCGAGCCAGAAGTCCACGACGTCAAACATCGCCTGCTGAACCGCGGGGTTGTCGTAGTTAAGATCGGGCTGGTGGCTGAAGAAGCGGTGCCAGTAGAACGCTTGCGCCGTCTCGCACCAAGACCAGTTCGACTTCTCCGTGTCGGTGAAGATGACGCGCGCCTCTTTGTAGCGCTCGTTCGTGTCGCTCCAGACGTACCAGTCGCGCTTGGGCGACGGCGGCGACGAGCTGGCTTCCTTGAACCACGGGTGCTGATCGGAGGTGTGGTTGACGACCAGGTCGGTGACGACGCGGATGCCGCGCACGTGCGCCGAGTCGAGGAAGGCCTTGAAGTCTTCGAGCGTGCCGTAGTCCGGCAGAATCTTGTAGAAGTCCGCGATGTCGTAGCCGCCGTCCTTCAAAGGCGACTCGTAAACGGGGAGCAGCCAGAGGCAGTCCACGCCGAGCCACTCGACGTAGTCGAGCTTCTCGGTCAAGCCGTGGAAGTCGCCCACGCCGTCGGCGTTCGAGTCGTAGAAGCCGCGGACGTAAACCTCGTAGAAGACGGCGTCCTTGAACCACAGAGGATCGTCGCGGAGTTTGTTCGGCTCCGTCATCTGGTCTCACTGGAGACTGTTCGGTGTCGCGTTGCTTGGCTTGAAGATAGCCGCAAGCGTGACGCGGACGCAAGACCGCAGACCGCGCGGGGCGCGCGACGCTCGCGCTCCCCGCGACTGCGCGAGACGGGCGCGCGGGTTTTCGTCGGGCGGCGTGTCGTGATAGAGTTGGGTCACACGGGGAAAAAGAGGAACTTGGCAATCGCTGACGCAAACGCGAAAGGGAATGGTTCGACCGCCGCGGAGGTCGAGCAGAAGGGTCCGAACGACGTGGAGCTGGCGCGCGCGGCGGCCGCCGGGGACGGCGACGCCTTCGAGCAGCTCTACCGGCGCCACTTCCGCCGCGTCTATGCGCTCTGCCTGCGCATGCTCGGCGACCCGACGCTCGCGGAGGATTTGACGCAGGAGGTCTTCGTCAACCTCTTCAACAAGATCGGCAGTTTCCGCGGCGAGTCGGCCTTCACGACTTGGCTGCACCGCATGACGGTCAACCAAGTGCTGATGTACTTCCGCAAGGCGAGCACGCGGCAGGAGCTGACGACCGACGAGGGCGAGACGCCCGTCCAGATCGTGCGCGGCACGGAGAACCCGAACGCGATGCCCGTCGTGGATCGCATCGCGCTCCAAAATGCGATCCGGCAACTTCCCCCCGGCTACCGCACCGTCTTCGTGCTGCACGACATCGAGGGCTACGATCACGACGAGATCGCGCGGATGCTCGAAGTGTCCGAGGGCACGTCGAAGTCGCAGCTCCACAAGGCGCGGCTGAAATTACGGACGCTGCTCAGGCAACAGTCCGCCGCCCTGTAGTCTCTAAAGGTGTTACTCGGAAGCCCCCGCCCCGGCGCGGGGCGCTAGAACCCGTCCGCATCTGGGAGCATTATGGACTGTGAGCAGAGCTGGTCGCTCTTAAGCGACTTCCGCGACGGCGCGCTCGACGACGGCAACCGCGCACTCCTGAGCCAGCACCTCGACGGCTGCCCGCCCTGCGCGTGCATCCTCAAGGACATCGAGACGATCGTCATCACCGCGCGCTCGTTCTCGACCGACAACGGGCTCGAATACCCGGATGAAGAGACCTTCTGGCAGCGCATCGCCGTCACGCGCCGCACCGTCCACTAAGAATTTCAACCTTTGCGTCGGCGCGCCGCTTCCCCTTTGGGAGCGCGAGAGCGCGACAGGAACTTGCGCCGCCACTCAACATCTGGGAGGCGGCGTTTTCCATGTCTTCGCACCTTTCGGCACTCATACGGGCGAGATGACCGCGCGTTGAATGATCTAAGCCGCGCGCGTGTACGCACGCGAACGGTTTATTCTTCACGTCTCCGGTAAATTATTGACACCGATTTAGGCGAAGATGTGCGGCGCCGCGGGTGGACTCGAATACTCTCCCGCGCGAGAACTCTCGACGTGCGAGGTGCGATGTGCCGGAGGACAAGGGCAAGCGCGAGAGGGCGAAGGTCATCGGCGAGGACGAGGGGTTTCAGCGCCACTACTGGGCGGCGCAGCGCGTCGGATGGGCGTTGCTCGCGCTCCTGCTCGCCGCGTCGGTCGCGGGGCTGTTCGGACCCGGTCTGATCGGCAGGGCGCACGCGGCGGACTCGGCGTCGCGCCTGAGAGTCGAGTACGAGCGGTTCGAGCGCAAGCAGGCGGAGTCTTCGATCCGCATCGAGATCGGCGCGGGCGCGGCGCAGAACGGCGAGGCGCGCGTGTGGCTGAGCCGCGAGTTTCTGGATCGCGTGCAGATCCACCAGATCACGCCGGAGCCGGAGTCGGTCGAGACGGCGGGCGGTCGCGTCGCCTACGTCTTCCGCGTCGCAGACCCGACGCAGCCCGTCGGCGTCACCTTCCACTTCGAGCCGGAGTTCGCCGGTCGCCTGCCGGGAAGCGCGGGGCTCGGCGACGGCTCGTCGCAAGTCAACTTCGATCAGTTCGTCTATCCGTGAGACCCGCGCGCGCCGCGTCAGTTCGCACGCGCGAGAGACGTTGAGGTGTGTCATGGAGCCGATCTTACGCGCCGTCGGAATCTACTTCTTCCTGCTCCTGCTCTTCCTCGTCGCGGGCAAGCGCGCGCTCTCCGAGATGTCGAGCTTCGAGTTCGTGCTGCTGCTCATCGTCGGCGAGGCGACGCAGCAGGCGATCCTCGGCAAGGACTACTCGATGGCGAAAGCCTTGCTCGTCATCGGCACGCTCGTCGGCTTGCAGATACTTCTGTCGGTCGTCAAGATTCGCTCCGAAGTCGTGCGCCGCTGGTTCGACGGGCTGCCCGTCGTGCTCGTCGAGAACGGCAAACCTTTGCGCGAGCGCATGACGAAGGAGCGCATCAACGACGACGCGATCCTCTCCGCCGCGCGTGAGCTGCAGGGGCTTGAGCGCATGGAGCAGATCAAGTACGCCGTCCTTGAGACGACCGGCATCATCTCGATAGTCCCGAAGGAGGGCGAGGGAGGGTAAGAGAAACGGTGAAGCGGGAGCGCGGGACGATGGAGTAAGGGCAAGCCGCCTTCACTTCATCGTCCCGCGCTCCCGCTTCACCGTTTAGAAAGCGCGTCGAGCGCGAAGTAGGAGGGGCTCGAAGGCTCGCGCGACTGGCAGGTGATGAAGGTGCGGAACTCGGAGACGCGGGTCGAGACGCGCGCCTCGTAAACGCGCCCGCCCGCCGCGACGAAGCGCGCGCGCCACGCCGAGTCGCCCGCGCGCCCGCCGCCCGCGAAGCGCAGATCGTCTAACGCCAAGAGCCCCGCCTCGGCGCGGACGAAATACTCCGCCGCCTGGTAGGGGCGCGCCAGGCACGAACGCCCGCGGAAGTGTTCGAGCACGATCCGCCCGCGCTCGTACTCCTCGACGATCCGCGCGCCCGCCTCTTCCGTGACGCGCGCGTAGAAGAGCCCGTGCGGGAAGCAGACCAAGTTCGCGGCGAAGCGGTCGCCGCCGACGTGCGAAGACTGCCAGACGCGCTCGCCCTCGCGCGCCCGCCCGCGCAGGTGTTTGTAGAGCAAGTTTCCGAACTTCGCGCAGCACTTGTCGCGCTTGCCGTGCGTGCAGACGAGCAGGAGCGGATCGCGCGAGAGCGTGCCGCCTTCCGTCGAGTCGCCCGCCGCGACGGCGCGCACGTCAACGTCGAGCAAGTCTTTGTAGTCGCGCAGGCGCAGCTCGACGACGAAGGGCTGCTGCTCGCGCGCGCGGACGACGAAGAGGCGGAAGTCCTCGCGGCAGTCGGGGTGCTGCTTGACGAAGAGGAGGCGCGAGCGAGGGGTGGTCGTGAGGAACTCGTTGACGCGCGCCTTGACGGCGGGCGCGAGGGCTGACGACTCGAACGCCCGCGCGCCCCAGGCGAAGGGGTACTCGACGAGCAGCCACGTCTCGCCCGTCGAAGCCGTGCCGAAGACCTGCTCGCCGGAGTCGCGCGACAGCTCCGAACAGAAGAACGGTATCTGACTCATCGCTACTCGTCCACGATAACGACGAGCCCGTGCAGAATCAACTCGCCGACGAGCGCGCGCACCGTCCGCTCGTCTAAAACTCCGCGCGCCTCCACGCACAGCTCCGCCACACGCGCGGCGCGCCGCTCTTCGAGCGGTCGCAGGACTTCGAGCGCGCGCGCGTCGAAGCGCCACAGCTTCTTGTTCGCGGCGAAGGAGACTTCGTCGCCGCTCAGTTGAAATCCGAGCGGGCGCGGCGACGTGAGCGCGACGACCGCGTCCGCCGGGGGCTGTGAAAAACCTTTCGCGGCGGCGAGCGGGAAACTGAGTCGCGGGCGCGGCGCGGCGTTGGCGTCTTGCGCGCGGAAGAATCTTGCGGGCGCGTCGAGGTCGAAGCGCTCGACGAGCTCGCCCCGCAGCCGCTCGACGTGCGCGACTTGCTCTTCCGTTGATGCGTCGCGCGGCAGGTCTCGTCTGAAAGTCTCGCTCGCGCGCATTTGATCCGAGAGCCAGCGCAGCAGATCGAGACCCGTGCGCTTGTGGACGCCGACGGTGAGGTGCAGCGTCGGCTCGTCCAAAGGGAAGGCGACGTGCCAGAAGCCGCGCGGGATGTAGAGCAGGTCGCCGTCTTCGAGCGTGCCCTCCCAGACGGGCTCGCCGGTCGGCTTCGGCGCGGGCGCGATGTCGTTGGCGATTGGGTAGGCGCGCGTCATGCCATAGACGCGCCAGCGCTTGTGCCCCGCGACCTGGAGGATGAAGACGTCGTGGTCGTCCCAGTGGAGATCGAAGCCGTGCGAGGTGCGCCAGCCCGCGTAGAGGTTGATCTGGACGTGCTCGCGGAAGGCGAGTTCGAGATCGGAGGCGAGCGCGGCGAGAGGCGCGTGCAGCTCTTCAACGGCGTCGAGCACGAGCGTCGCGCCGTCGCGCAGCAGTTTCGTCAGCTCCGTCGGGCGCAGGCGCGGGACGGGAGACTTGCTGCGCGCGTTCGTCGTCTGTCGCAGGTACGAGGAGGGCGAGACCGGCTTGCCCTCGCGCGTCAGACGCAGGCGCGGTGGTTCGAGGCGGTGCTGCGAGAGTATCCCGGCGAGGCGCGACCACGGCATCAGCTCGGCGAACTTACCCGCACGCCCGCCGACGTGACGCGGGGCGCGACCCCAGGACGCGCCGAGGAATTCCCCCGGCGCGCACGGCTCGAGCAGACGAGCCAGCGTTTTCAAACCCTCGACGTGCATCGGAAGACAGAAACGACGAAGGCGGGACGGCGAACGATGAACCGGAAGCAGATCGCCTCCGGTTCATCGTTCGCCGTCCCGCCTTCGTCGTTCTCTTATGCGTCCGTCCCGTCCGCGTCGGCGGTCTGATCGGCGTCGTCCGCGTCGGCGCCGAAGTCTGTGCCGTCGGCGTCTGAGCCGTCGCCGTCCTTGCCGTCCGTTCCGTCGCCGTCGGTTCCGTCGGCGGCGCTGTCGTCGGTGCCGTCCGCGTCGCCGGCGAGGTCTGTGCCGTCGGAGTCGCCGGTCTTGTCCGTGCCGTCGCTGTCTTTACCTGCGCCCGCTCCGCCGTCAACGCGATCCGAGGCGCTCAGAGAGTAGCCCGCGCCGCCCGCGGGCTCGACCGACCGCAGCAATCCCGAACCTTCCTCGCCGTCGCGGCGGGTAGAGTTATCCTGATCTGACATCGCATTCCTCCCGCTCAAAAAGTTGTTTTGAAGCGCGACAAGGTTACTGCGACTCCGAAGGAAACGACAAGCGAGCGGGCGCGCGGCGGCGACGCGACGCGTGTTGATTTTTTGTCACGCGCGCGCCGCTACTGGAGCGACCTCGCGTCGCCGCCCTTGAGCGCGTCGAGGCGCGAGAGCGCGCCGGCGAGCTTGCGCTGGAGATCGGCGACGGCCGCCGCGGCTTGCGTCGTCGGCTGCGCGTCGGCTGACTGCAACTGCTCGAGCAGCGACTCGAAAGAGGAGTTCAACTGCGCGAAGCTCATCTCATTCGCGTCCGCGTCGCCTTGACCGCCGCCGCCGCCGCCTTCGCCGCCGCCGAGGGTGGCGAGCTTCTTGTCGAGCGCGTCGAGCTGCTCGGCGCGAGCGCCCGCCGAGCCGCGCCGCTCTTTGAGGCGCGCGCGCATGTTCTTCACCTCGGTCATCGCGTCGAAGCTGCGGTTCATGCCGTCGTAAGCCTGCATGGAGAGATCGGACTGCGCGCGCAGAGCGGCGGGCGGGGCGGTGATGCGGGGATCGATCTTGACGGTGAGCTGGCGACCGAGCGTGGCTTTGCCGACGGTGAGCCTGACGTTGTACGTGCCGGGAGCGACCAAGGGTCCCTGCGGCTCGCGCGGCGTGTCCAGGTAGTTCGCCGAGATCGGGAAGTCGTAGCGCTGCGCCTTCGGGGGCGGGTAGCGCAAGTCCCAGACGAAGCGCTGCATCCCCGGCTGCTTCGAGAGGGTTCGCGGCGGGCGATACCAGTAAGCCGGGACTTGGTAGTCCTTCTCGTTGATCTGTTCCGGCTTGTCCTCGCTCGAATAGCGGCGCACGAGATGATTTGCTTGATCGTAAATCTCAAGCGTGACCGGCTCGCCGCGCCTGAGGTAGTAGTCAATGATCGCGCCGTCGGGCGGGTTCTGACCCATCGGCTCGTCGGGCGGGAGCGGCGTGTCGGTGTTCACGTTACGCCGGTAGCGGTAGGCGACCGACGGCGCGAAGAGGAAGGCTTGCGCGGCGGCGACCTGCTCGCCGAGCTGTCGCAAGGGCGTGATGTCGTCGAGAATCCAGAAGCCGCGCCCGTGCGTGCCGACGACCAGATCGTCGTCGTGTATGACGAGATCGCGGATCGCGGACGCGGGCATGTTCAGGCGCAAGGGTTGCCACTCGTCGCCGTCGTTGAAGGAGACGTAAACGGCGCGCTCCGTGCCCGCGAAGAGCAAGCCCCGCCGCTGCGGGTCTTCGCGCACGGCGTTGACGGGATCGTTCGGCAGACCTTTGACGATCTCCTGCCAAGTCCGCCCCCCGTCGTGCGTGCGGTAGATGTGCGGGCGCAGATCGTCGAGGCGGAAGCGGTTGACGGCGGCGTAGGCGGTGTTCGGGTCGAAGCGTCCGGCGTCGATGAGCGAGACCTTGCTCCAAGAGGTGAGCGCGGGCGGCGTGACGTTAGCCCACGTGCGCCCGCCGTCGCGCGTGACGTGGATGAGCCCGTCGTCCGTGCCCGCCCAGATCGTGTTCGCGTCTTTGTAAGACGGCGCGAGCGTATAGACGACGCCGCGCCGCGCCATCGCCGCCATCTCCGGCGTGCGATAGACGCCGATTGATTCGGGCACGTCCGTGCGCTCGCGCGTGAGGTCTGGGCTGATCGTCTCCCAACTCTGGCCGCCGTTCGTCGTCTTGAAGACGACGTTGCCCGCGTAGTAGAGCACGTGCGGATCGACGGGCGAGAAGATGACCGGCGCGGTGCGTAAGAATCTGTACTTGCCGCTGCGGACGGCTTCGGGCGCGACCTGCTGCACCTGCCCGGTGCGCTTGTCGAAGCGCGTGAGCTTGCCGCCGTAGATGTAGTTCGGGTTTAAGGGATCGGGCGCGGCGTAGCCGTACTCTTCGAGACCGACGGTGCGCCAGTCGCGCACGGTCACAGCGCCCGCGTCGCCGCGCGAGGCGACGCCCGCCGAGCCGCTCTCCTGCTGCCCGCCGTAAACCCAGTAGGGGAATTGATTGTCGGTGATGACGTGGTAGAACTGCGCCGTCGGCTGGTTGTACCAACTGCTCCACGTCTCGCCGCCGTTGACGGTGACGACCGCGCCCTGATCGCTCGCGAGCAGGATGATTCGCGTGTCGTCGGGGTTGATCCAGACCGTGTGGTAGTCGTCGCCGCCGGGCGCGCCCTTCCAGCCCGTCCAAGTCTTGCCGCCGTCGGTTGATTTGTAAGTCTCGACCGCCGCCGCGTAGAGCACGTCCTTGTTCTTCGGATCGACTTTGATCTCCGCGAAGTCGCTCCCGCGCGCCCAAATTCTTCGCTCGTTCGTCACGCGCGTCCAAGTCTCGCCCGCGTCGTCCGAGCGGTAGATGCCGCCCGACTGCGGGTTCGCGTCAACGGTCGCGAAGACGGTGCGCGGGTCTGACGGCGCGACGCAGAAGCCGATGCGTCCAAGCCCTTGGTCGAAGGTGGGCAAGCCCTTGTTGATGGCGTGCCACGTCGAGCCGCCGTCGGTTGACTTGTAGAGACCGCTGCCCGCGCCCTGCCAAGAGCCGTTCTCCCAAGGTCCCTGGCGCGCCTGCCACAAGTCCGCGTAGATGGTTTGAGAGTTTGACGGATCGAACGAGAGCGCGACGGCGCCCGTGTCCGCGTCCTTGTAGAGCACCTTCTGCCAGTGCTCGCCGCCGTCCGTGCTGCGGAAGACGCCGCGCTCCTCGTTCGGTCCGTAGGGGTGACCGAGCACGGCGACGAAGACTCGGTCGCGGTCGCGCGGATCGACGACGATCGCGCCGATCTGCTGACCGTCACGGAGCCCCATGTGTCGCCACGTGCGCCCGCCGTCGGTTGATTTATAGACGCCGTCGCCGACCGAGAGGTCTGGGCGCTGCAAGCCTTCGCCGCTGCCGACGTAGATCGTGTTCGGGTCTGACGGCGCGACGGCGAGCGCGCCGATCGAGCCGGTCGGCTGGTCGTCGAAGATCGGCTGCCACGTGCGACCGTAGTCGTTCGTGCGCCAGACGCCGCCGTTGTTGACGCCGATGTAGAAGACGTTGGGCTGACCGACGACGCCCGTCGCGCCGACCGTGCGACCGCCGCGGAAGGGACCGATCATGCGCCAGCGCATGTTCTGATACAGGTTCGGGTTGAGCTGCTGCGCTGACGCGGCGGCGGGGAGCGCTAAAACTAAAAGGACGGCGAAGGCGGCGACGAGGCGCGGGCTGCGGCTTGGACTCACTTTTGAACCTCGCTCGTGGCGGGATGGGCGAACAAACGGCGCGCGAGATTATAGTCCGAGTCTGCCACGGGCTGTCCACGCGCCGCGTGAATGCGTTAAAGGATCGCCGCCGAACTCACCTCGGACTCGCCGCGACGCCCCACGAAGGAGACGAGCCGTTGCGCGCGAGCAGCCGCGCGCCCGAGCCGTCGAGCCCCGCGATCCACAAGTCCGTCTCCGCGTCGTCGTCCGTCGTCTTAGCGCGCTCGAAGACGATCCACTGCCCGTCGGGCGAGACGCTGAAGTTGCGCGCGAACTCGTTCTCGAGGCGCGTCACCTGCGTGACTTTGCGCGTGGCGAAGTCGTAGCGGAAGACGTTCGCCGAGTCGCGCATGAGCGTGACGTTCGAGAAGAGGAAGCCGGAGGCGTCGGGCAGCCAGCGCAGGTCGTAGAGAAGCTGGTACTGGATGTCGGAGTAGGCGACGAGCTTCGTGCCGGGGTGCGTGCCGCCCTCCGTGATGCGGAAGACGGCGGAGTCGTCCGAAGCGTTCTCGGTGTAGATGATCTGGTTCGCCGTCGCGGGCGTCGGGCCCCAGTCCCACGTGCACGTGCCGAGCGGGTTCTTGCCGCCGAAGAGCGGGTTATAGACGTACTCGCCGGGCGCTGGGTTAGCGGGCACGCTGTTCAAGGTGCAGGCGCCCGTGCGGTAGCTGAGGCGCGAGCCGTCGCTGCGCCAGACGGGGCGGTACGCGCCGAAGTATTCGATGCCGTCGCCCGTGATGGAGAAGACCGGGGCTTTGACGGTCGCGCCGGGGCGCACGTCAACGCCGGGCGTGAACCAGCGGTAGTTGCCGAAGATGGCGACGACCGGCTGCGCCGTGTTGCCGAAGTCGGCGACCGCGTTGAAGACGAGGGTCTTGGTCGCGCCGGGCGGCAAGGTGATCTGCTGCGGCTCGGCGGCTCCCGCGACGTACACAATGAAAATCCCCGCGCTCGCCTGCGACTGCTGGTAGGCGGGTTGATCGTTTCTCAGGGTGACGCTGACGCTGCCTTTCGGGTAGCGCGCGTACTCCGAACGGTCGGGCGCGTTCGTCAGCTTGCGCAAGCCCGTGCCGTCGGGTCGGACGGCGTAGAGGTCTGCGTCGTAGAGCGAGGCGGCGGCGGCGTGGGAGCTGGAGAAGGCGAGCTCTCTGCCGTCGGGTCGCCACGCGACGTAGCGTATGCCCAGTTCTTTACGCGCGTCCGGGTGAGTCCAGAGCCTGCGGTCGTTGGCGCCGTCCGCGTCGATCAGGCGAATCTCGGTGCCGCCTCGGACGTAGGCGATGGTGCCGCGCGCGGGCGCGGCGGCGGGCGGCGCACCGGCTGCCGCGCCCGCGACGAAGGTCTGCGCGCCGCCCGCGAGCGCGAGAAAGTGCGCCGCTACTATCAGAGTCGAGATGACGAACCTACCGCGCATACCACTTCCCCTTTCTCGTTAGCCGCCCGCCGTTCGCCGCACGCCGCGCCCGCGCGCGGTCACTTGCGCCGCCGGTTGTTCGTGCCGCCCGCCGCGCCGCCGCCCGTCTGGTAGTTCGGGTAGGCGGGTCGCTTGAACTGCTGCGGCGGGTTCTTGGCGAGCAAGTCCAGGGCGACCTCGACCGCCTTCTCCAACTGCGGGTCGTGCCCCTGGCGGACGAGGCGGGGATCGTAGTCCACGTCAACGTCGGGCGCGATGCCGTGGTTCTCGACCTCCCACTCGCCGTTCAAGCCGTAGATGGCGATGCGCGGCGCGGTGACGCCGCCGCCGTCCAACAGCTCCGGGTAGTCGTAGATGCCGACGAGCCCGCCCCAAGTCTTCTTGCCGACGAGCGGCCCGATCCCGGCTTTGCGGAAGTACCAGGGCATCGCGTCGCCGCCCGAGCCAGCCATCTCGTTAATGATCATCACCTTCGGTCCGTAGATCGAGCCGACGGGGTAGGAGTAGTCCTCGCCCTCGCGGGTGGTGACGCGGCTCATCGGCGGGCGGCGGAGGTTGTCTATGATGTAGTCGGCGATGTCGCCGCCGCTGTTGAAGCGCTCGTCGAGGATGGCGGCTTGCTTGTCGATCTGCGAGAAGTAGTAGCGGTTGAAGTTCGTAAAGCCGCCGCCCGCCGTGTCGGGCAGATAGACGTAGGCGACGCGACCGCCGCTCAGCTGATCAACCTTGCGCCGGTTGTCCTCGATCCAGGCGAGGCGACGCAAGCCCGCCTCGCTCGCCACGGGCACGACCGTCACCTCGCGCGAGCCCGTGCCGTCGGGGTTCGCGCCGACGCGGATCGCGACCGACTTGCCCGCCGTGCCCTCGAACACCTGATAGATGTTGTCGGTCGCCTTCAGCTCGCGCCCGCGCACGGCTAAGAGGTACTCGCCGGCGCGGACGTTGACGCCGGGCTGCGTCAGGGGCGCGCGCAAGGAAGGGTTCCAGTTCTCGCCGTTATAGACGCGCGCGAAGCGGTAGCGCCCGCGGTCAACGTCGTAGTCCGCGCCGAGCAGCCCGCCGCGGACGCGCTTCACGTCCGGCCTCTCGCCGCCGCGGACGAACGTGTGACCGACGCTCAGCTCGCCCGTCATCTCCTCAAACAGATAGTTGAGATCGTCGCGCGACGCGACGTTGTCGAGGTACGGCTCGTACTTGCGCTCGGCGGCGGCGATGTCGAGCCCGTGGTGGTTCGGGTCGTAGAAGAAGTCGCGCTCGATGCGCCAGACCTCCCGGTACATCTGCCGCCACTCGGCGCGCGGGTCAACCTGCACGGTCAGATCGCTGAGGTTCAGCGCGCCCTCGCCGGGCTTGGGCGGCTGCGCCGTGCCCGCGATGAACCAGGCGTCGCCGCGGCGGAAGAGCACCTTCTCGCCGTTCTGCGAGACGTCGAACGAGGAGACGGCTTCGAGGAAGCGGTCGGTCTTGCGCGACGTGAGATCGAACTTCTGCACGACGACCGACTGCGGTCCCGGCGTCTCGACGGGCGGAGCCTCGGCGATGAAGAGCACGCCGTCCTTGCCCGTCGCGAGCCCCACGTAGTTGCGCGCGGGGGCGGGGAGCGCGAGCACGCGCTGACCGATCTGATCGAGATCAACTTTCACGACGACGGGCTTCTTCTCGCCCGGCTTCGCGGCGGCTTGCTGCTGCTCCTTCGGCACGTCGGCGGTCGTCGGCGGGGTCGCGGGCTGCTGCGCGCCGTCCATCGCGGGCGTCGGCGCGGGGGCGGGCGCCGCGACCTTCTCGTCGTCCGACTCGGGCGCGAGCGGCGAGGGCAGCGACTTGTCGAGCACGATCAGGTAGAGGCTGCGCGTGAAGGGTCGGTTGATGCTCGACATCTCCAGCCAACTGTTGGCGAGGCCGAGATCGGTTGACGCGGCGAAATAGAGATACTTGCCGCTGTGGTCGAAGACGGGGTAGCGCGCGTCGCTCATGCCGTCGGTCACCTGGGAAGACTTCTGCTGATCCACGGAGTAGAGGAAGACCGCGTGCATGTGGTTCTTGAGCTGGCGCGTGTAGGCGATCCACTTCGAGTCGGGCGACCACGCGGGATCGAGCGAGTGGAACGGCAGCTCGTAGATGTCCGAGTCAACCTTGACGGGCGTCGGGCGGTCGAGCTCGACGTACCAGACGTTCATGCGCTTGTCGGTGTAGGCGATCTTCTTCGAGTCGGGCGACCAGCGGGGCGAGTAGTAGAAAGAGGGCGGCTGACCGAGATCGATCTTGCGCGGATCATTCATGCCCGACTGATCTTTGAGGTAGAGCGCGTACTCGCCCGACTCGTCGGAGAAGTAGGCGATCCACTTGCCGTCGGGCGACCACGCGGGATCGCGCTCGGCGGCGCCCACCGTGTTCGTGAGATCGCGCACGTCGCCCTTCTCCGCCGGGACGGTCAGAATCTCGCCGCGCGCCTCGAACACGGCGCGCGCCCCCGCGGGCGAGATGGCGGCGTTACTGATCCGCCGCGGCTCGATCTTCAAGAAGTGCGGGCGGACTTCCGCGAGGTCTCCGGCGACGTTGATGTCGAGTCGCTTCGACGAGCGGGAGTTCAGGTCGTAGAGGTAGATCGTGCCGAACTGCTCGTAAACAATCGCGCCGGGACCGGCGGAGGCGGACTTGAGATCGAGCCCGCTGTTCTCGACGACCTGCCGGACGTTCTTCGTCGCCGTGTCGTAGGCGAAGAGGGAGACCGCGCCGTTGCGGTCGGAGAGGAAGTAGATCGTCTGCCCGACCCACATCGGATCGTAGTCGTTCGAGTTCTCGCGCGGGAGCTTCTCGACGGACGAGTCCGCGAGGTTGGCGATCCAGATCGGCGTCGTCTGCCCGCCGCGGTAGCGCTTCCAGGCGCGCTGCCACTGCTCGTTGGGCACGTAGGCGATGCGCGAGCCGTCGGGCGAGTAGGAGCCCTCCTCGGCGCGCGGCAGCGGCAGCTCCGTCATCACCTCGGCGCCGCCCGTCGGCGGGATCGTGTAGAGGCGGTTAAAGAACGTGTAGCTCGTGCGCGACGAGCGGAAGAGGACGCGCGAGCCGTCGGGCGTCCAGCCGACGGTGACGTCCGGGTCGGGGTGGTACGTCAGGCGGCGGGGGACGCCGCCCTCCGCCGGGACGACGTAAACGTCAACGTTGCCGTCGTACTCGCCCGTGAAGGCGATCTGCGTGCCGTCGGGCGAGAAGTAGGGCGAAGCCTCGACGCCCGCGCCCGCGGTGAGCCGGCGCGCCTCGCCGCCCTCGCGCGAGACGAGCCAGAGGTCGCCGCCGTAAACGAAGCAGACCTGCGTGCGCGAGAGCGTCGGCTGGCGCAGCAAGAGCGGCTTCGCGCTTTGGGAGCGCGCGGCGGGCGCGCAGAGGAGGAGGAGCAGCAGGAGGCACAAGACTGAGCGCGGCATGGGCGGGTTTCCCTTTCGGTTGATGACGGATCGAATCTTCGGTCGGCGCGAACGTGCGAACGAGAGCGAAATAATAACGGAGCGGCGGACGCGAGTAAAGAAGACGACTCCGGCGGTTTTACGCAAGAGCGGCGCGACGGGTTGCAGCGGTCGCGCCCCCGCGCGGCGGTATTCGTCGCGCGCTCTGGTCGCCGGCGCGCGAGTCTTTCAGTGGACGGCGAGCGGCTGTGAGATTTTGTGCGAGGGCATCCCGACGTGTATGTGCGGACCCGTCGCCGAGCCGGGGATGGCGACGTAGAAGGCGAAGAAGGGGATGCCGTTCGCTTGCAGGTAGGAGATGAGCGCCTGCCCCTCGCGGCTCGCGGGGTTCACCGCGACGTCCATCGCGTTGCGGTGATCGAAGCCGAGCGAGTTGTGCACGGCGGTCTGCCCGAAGGCGCTCACCGGGAGCTGGTGACCGAACGACTGCTGGAAGAAGCTCATCACGCGCCCCGCGCCCGCCGAGAGCGACCAGGAGCCCGTGCCGCTGTAGCGTATGTAAGAGGTCGTGCGGACGACTCGCCAGCGCGGCACCGGCGGGGCGGACTCGACCTGCTCGATAACCTTTTCTTCAACGAGTGCCTCCGCTATCTGCTCATCAGCCAGCTTCATTTGCTGCTGCGTATTGGCGACCTTGCTGTTGAGTGAGACGAGCTTTTGCTCTTCCTCCTGAATGTCTTTCCTTGAAATAAGTCCCTGTGAATACAAGTCACGCAGTCGGGCTATCTTCTCCTCTTGCTGTTTTGCCTCTTTCTCCTGTAGGGGTAGAAGGTCTGCTAACGATTTCTTATAGTCCTCTGTTGCTTTCTTATATTCTTCTTTAGCATTTTGGAGCTTGTCGCGTAACTCTGCCCGATTATCAGTAAGCTGCGGCTTCGCGTCGGTCGCGGTCTTGACCGTCGTCTTCTTGCTCTGCGCCGCGCGACTCGTCTGACGTTTACGACTCTGCGCGGAAGACGTGGAGACTTGAGCGAGCGCGAGAAAAGCGACGAGCAACGCGATCAGCGACCGTAGGGGCAGGGCTCGTCCCTGCCCGCAGCGTGCGAGAGCACGCTCAGACGATCCGCCGCCGTTCAACGCCGAATGATCGCGCATCTCTGCTCCGCGCTGTCGCGCGGGCGGGCAGGGACGAGCCCTGCCCCTACCGTTTTTGACGAAGGTCGTTGTCACGTCGTTTGTTAATGCTCCGTCGCACGTCCGTCGTCCGTCGTCCGTCGTCCATCAATGCATCGGCGCGCCGCCGCCTTTGCGCGCGCGCACGCGCTTGAAGAGCAGCGTCGCGGGGATGCACAGGCAGCACATGAAGGCGAGCAGGCGGAACACGCTGATGTAGGAGAGCACCGTCGCCTGCCGGACGAGCATCCCGTACACCGCGCCCGCCGCCTGCTGCGCGCCGACGACCGAGGAGCCGGAGCGCGTCGTCATCGCCCCCTGCATCTGCTGCATGCGCTGCTGCACGACCGGATTATACGGGTTGATGTGCGCGCCGAGATCGACCATGTGCGTCTGCACGCCGCGCGAGAGCAGCGTCGCGACCGCCGCGATCCCGACGCCGCCGCCCGTGTTGCGCATCAAATTGAACACCCCGGCGGCGTTCCCCATCTGCTCGTTCGAGAGCGTCCCCATCGCCATCGTGGTGAGCGGCACGAAGACGAAGCCCATCGCCGCGCCGCTGATGATGCTCGGCACGACGATGCTCCCCATCGAGATTTGCAGGTTAATGTCCGAGAACATGTAGGTCGAATACGCCAGCACCGAGAAGCCGAAGATGATCAGCCAGCGCCCGTCGATCTTGCCGACGAGCCGACCGATCAAGACCATCGAGCAGATCGATCCAATCCCGCGCGGGCTGACCGCCAAGCCGCTCTGCACCGCCGGGTAACCGAGGAGCGTTTGCAGGAAGAGCGGCAAGAGCGCAATCGTGCCGTAGAGCACGACCCCGACCATCGTCATCAGGAGCGTGCCGACCGCGAAGTTGCGGTTGCCGAGCACGCGCAAGTTTACAATCGGCTCTTTCGAGCGCAGCTCCCAGACGACGAACGCGACGAGCGTCGCGACAGCGAAGACCGCCGTCCACAGGATGAAGTTCGAAGAGAACCAGTCTTCTTCCTGACCCTTGTCGAGCACGAGCTGCAGCGCCGCCAAGCCGACCGCCATCAGCCCGAAGCCGATGTAATCAATCCGCCCCGGTCGTTGGTTCTTGATGTACGGCGGGTCTTCGATGAAGGCGTTCGCCATCAGCACGGCGATGACGCCGATGGGCACGTTGATGTAGAAGATCCAGCGCCAGGAGTAGTTGTCCGTGATCCAGCCGCCGAGCGTCGGTCCGACGATCGGCGCGACGACGACGCCCATGCCGAAGACCGCCATCGCCGAGCCGCGCTTCTCCGGCGGGAAGCTCTCCATCAAGACCGCCTGCGCGATGGGCTGCAACGCGCCGCCGCCCGCGCCCTGGATGATGCGCGCGACGATGATCATGCCCAAGCTCGCCGCCGCGCCGCACAGAATAGACGAGAGCGTAAAGATGATGATGCAGACGATGAGGAAGCGCTTGCGACCGAAGAAGCGCGAGAGCCAGTTGGTCGCCGGGAGGATGATCGCGTTCGAGACGAGGTAGGAGGTGAGCACCCACGTCGCCTCTTCGGGCGTCGCGGACAAATTCCCCGCGATGTGCGGCAGCGCGACGTTCGCCACGGAAGTATCCAGGACTTCCATGAACGTCGCCAGCATCACCGACGCCGCGATGAGCCAGGGGCTGTAGCTCGGCTTCCACGCCGCGTGCGCCGACGGAGGCGACGCCGCCGCGCCGCGCCTGATCTCCCCGCCCGTGCGCGCCGCGTCGCCTTTCTTTGTCGCGCCGCGCTTCGGAGTCGAGCCCGCCCGATCTTGTGCGAGGGCGTCGGTCACGTGACCTGCACCTCCGGCACGACCGACATGCCGGGGGCGAGCATGTAATTGGAATCTGGCGGATCGTCGAAGACGATCTTGACGGGCACGCGCTGCACGACCTTCACGTAATTGCCGGTCGCGTTCTCCGCCGGCATCATGCTGAAGCGCGAGCCGGTGCCCGCCTGTAAGCTCTCGACGTGCCCGCGGAAAACTTTGCCGGGGTAGGCGTCCACACTGATGTCCACGTGCTGGCCCACGTGCATCCGCCCGATCTGGTTCTCCTTGAAGTTCGCCACCACCCACACGTCGCTCTGCACGACAGCCATCAGCGGCTGCCCCACCTGCACGAGCGCGCCCTCCTCGACCGACTTGTTCGTGATGCGCCCCGCGCCCGGCGCGTAAATCTTCGTGTAGGAGAGTTCCAACTCCGCCTGCTCGACCGCGGAGCGCAGTTGTTCAATCGTCGCGCCCGCCGTCTCGGCTTGCGCCTGGCTGACGGCGACCTGCTGCGGCGCGGTGTTCGCCTGCGCCAGCCGCCCCAGCGCCTCGCCGACGCCCGCCTGCGCGCCGCCCACCTGCGACTGCGCCTTGCGCGCGTTCTCGGCGGCGGTCGTCTCCGCCGCGCGCGCCTCGTTCACCTGCGCCTCGGCGGCGGCGACGCGCCCCTGCGCCGCGGCGACCTGCGCGTCCGCCGTGCGCGCGGCGGCGATTGCCGCGTCTAATCTCTGCCGCGAGATTTCGTCTTTCGCGAAGAGCTCCTGGTAGCGCGCCACGTCCGCGTTCGCGCGCGTCGCCTCAGCCTCAGCCGCCGCCAACTGCGAGCGCGCCTGCGAGACGTTCGCCCGCGCCGTCACGACGCCCGACGACGCCTGCGCGATGCGCGTGCGCTCGGCAGCCGCCGCCGCGCGCTGCGACTCGACGCCCGTCTGCGCCTGCCTCACCGTCGCCGCCGCCTGCTGGATCGAAGCGCGCGAGTTCGCTCTCGTTAACTCGACTCCGGTGCGCGCCTCGCGCAGGCGAGCCTGCCCCGCGTCGAGCGCGGCGCGCGCCTGCTGGAGCCGCGCCTCGTAGTCGCGCGGATCGATCTCGGCGACGAGGTCGCCCGCCTTCACCTGCTGGTTGCTCTTGACGTAAACCTTCGTCACGTAGCCCGACACCTTCGGGCTCACCGCGATGATGTCCGCGTCAACGAAGGCGTCGTCCGTCGTCTCGTGCGCGCGCGCCCAGAGCCAGTAGCGCACGCCGAAGACGAGCGCGACGACGAGCAGCACCGCGCCGACGACGAGAAACGTCCGGCGCTTGCGCAGCGACTTCAGACGCGAACGCTTGCCCGGCGTGAAGTCTTCATTCGCGCCCGCCGCCTCGTCGTCAGTCGCCCCCGCTTCGTCGTACTCCTCCGCCGCGACAGACCCCGCGCCTTCTTCGTCGGCGACACGCGCGCCATCGTGCCGCGCCGCCGCGTCGTCGCGCCCCTGCCCCTTCTCAACTTCCGGCTCCAACACTTCCGCCATGATTCCCCTCGTCCGATGATGACGCCCGAACTTGATCGCCCGGCGACTATCTACTCCGAAATTATCCCCAACTCTTCACCGCCGAAATTCAAAACCGTCCCTCGCAACTCACCAGCGGAACTGCTCCGCGCGACCCGTTGACGCGGCGAGGTTCAGGCGCGCGGCGTTATAGACGGCGAGCGCCTGAACCTGCGCGTCGCGCGCGTCGGCGAGCGCGGTCTGCGCGGAGACGACTTCGAGGTTGTCCGCCACGCCCGCGCGGAAGCGGTCGCGCGCCATCTCAAGCTCGCGCTCCGCCAGGCGCACGCTCTCGTCAGCCGCGCGCACCTGCGCCGCCGCCGTGCGCAAACCTGAGAGCGCGAGCCGCACGTCTTCCTCGACCTGCCCGCGCACGTTGCCGAGTTCCAGCTCCGCCTGCCGCTCGCGGCTCGCGGCGACCGCGGCGCGCCCGCGCGTCAGCCCGCCGTTAAAGACCGGCACGTTGAGTTGCACGGCGACGCGGCGCGTCGGCAAGTCCGTGTTCGTCGGCGTGATGCCGCTCACGCCGTAGTCGCCGACGAAGGCGACCGAAGGCAACTGTTCGGCACTGATCGCCTTCCGCTCAAGCTCGCTGCGCCTGATCTCTTCTTGCGCGATACGCACTTCGGGTCTGTTCTCCGCCGCCTGCGCGACGAGCGCCTCGGCGGTCGGCACGGTCTCGTCGGCGAAGCGCAGTTGATCCGTGAGCACGAGCGGACTTTCGAGCGGCAGCCCGACGACGCGCTGCAAGTTCAGGCGCGCCTGCTCGGAAGTGAACTGCGATTGTGCGAGCCGCAACTGCTCCTGCGAGAGCCTTGTTTCGGCGCGCGTCACGTCAACGCCCGTCGCCACGCCCGCGTCGCGCTGATCCTGCGCGAGCTTGAGTAAAGTCTGCGCCAGCTCCACGTTCGCCTGCGCCGCCGAGACCGCGCGATCGGCGCGCAGGGCTTCGAGGTACGTGAGCGCGACGCCCGACGCCACCTGCTCGCGCGCGAGCCGCTCCTGCTCTTCGGCGACGCGCACGCCCGCGCGCCCGGCTTGGTAATTGCGGATCGCCGAGAGGTCGAAGATGTTCTGGACGAGGCGCGCGCGCGCGTCGAAGTTGTTGAAGGGTCCGATGAAGGTGCGCGAGATGCCGGGGAACGTGCCGGGCTGAAAGCCCAACGCGGCGAGGTTCTGCGTCACGCTCGCCTGATACGCCGACGCCGAGACGTTCGGCAGAAGACCCGCGCGCGATTCCGTCCGCAAGCCTTCCGCCTCGTGCTTCCGCTCCTGCGCGAGCAGCGTCGCGAGATTGTTCTCGACGGCGAGCCGGATCGCGTCGGCGAGCGAGAGCGTCTGCGGCGCGTTCGCCGCGACGCGCGCCGCACCCGTGATCGCGGGCTCCTGCTGCGACGCGGGCGGCGGCTGTTGCTGCTGTCGCGCGACCGCGGTCGGCGCGAGGGGCGCGGCGACCGCGACGGCGAAAGCAGCGACGATACTCGAACGAATGACTTTCACGAACTCTCCCTTGATCGTTTGAAGCGACGGACTAACAACACCCTCAGGACTTCCTTCGACGCGCAGCGTCACTTCGCCGGAAGCGACGCGAGCAGGTTGCGGCGCAGCCGCGCGAGCAGCTGGCTGAGCGCGGCTTTGTCACGATCTCCGAGCCCGCGCAGCATCTCGCGCACGCGCGCGTAGTGTCCGGGCAGAATCTTCTCCAGGAGCCTGCGCCCGTCGCGCGTGAGGCGGACGAGCCGCACGCGGCGATCCTCCGCGGAGGCGAAGCGCTCGACGAGCCCGCGCCGCCCGAGGCTGTCAACGAGACCCGTCACGTTGGCGCGGCTCACGAGCAGTAGCTCGCCCAGCTCGTGCATCGGGCAGCCCCGCGACTCGAAGCGGGTCAGGATCATTAGCGCGTTGAACGCGCCGAGCGAGAGCTTGTGCGCTTCGAGGCGACGCGCGACGCGCGACTCGATCAGCTCGCAGGTGTAAACCAGATTGATCAGCAGCTCGACCGAAGGGCGGTGGAACTCCGCGTAGCGCTCCCCGTGCCGCCTCATGCGGACGAGGTAGTGCTCCTCGCGCTTGTCAGTCGCCGCCGCGCGCGCGCCGTTGTCGGGCGTTCTCATAAGGGCTTCGGAGAAAATGATATCCTACGGAAACTAATTGTCAAGTTCTTAACTAATTTGTTGCGTTTGCGCGCTGGACGCGTTGCCGGGCGGTAGGCGACGTGCAGGCGGGAAGGGCGGACGGTCGTCGCGACATCGCTTCGCGGGCGAAGTCCGTCGCGCCCTGTGTACGGTTGCGGGCATCCGCCGCGCGCGCCCGCGGGTTATGGTGCGGGCGCGGGAGGCAAAGCGATGAAGGAGACGCGCGACAGCATCGCGGACGTGTGGGGCGGGCGCACGCCGCACGAGGGCGGCAGGTGGAAGTCGCGGGTTGACGAGCGCACGCTGGAGAAGCCCGAGCGTTGGGTGCGCTCCACCTGCATCCTCTGCTCGACGGGCTGCGCGCTCGACGTCGGCGTCAAGGGCGGCAGGATCGTGGGCGTGCGCGGGCGCGCCGTGGATCGCGCCAACCGCGGGCGGCTCGGACCCAAAGGCTTGCACGGCTGGGAGGCGAACCACAGCGGGGCGCGGCTCAAGCGACCGCTCGTCCGCCGCGACGGCGTGCTGCGCGAGGCGACGTGGGAGCAGGCGATGAGCCTCGTCGTGCGCAAGTCGAAGGAGATTAAGAAGAAGTACACGAGCGGCGCCATCGGCATCTACAACACGGGGCAGCTCTTCCTCGAAGAGTATTACACGCTCTCGATCATCTCCCACGCGGGGCTCGGCACGAACAACGTGGACGGCAACACGCGGCTGTGCACGGCGACCGCCGCGCAGGCGCTCAAGGAGACCTTCGGATCGGACGGTCAGCCCGGCTCTTACACGGACATAGACGTCGCCGACTGCCTGCTCCTCGCGGGTCACAACATGGCTGCGACGCAGACCGTCCTCTGGGCGCGCGTGCTCGACCGGCTGGCGGGCGACGATCCGCCTAAAGTAGTCGTCATCGATCCCCGCGAGACGGAGACGGCGAAGGCCGCGGACGTGCACCTCGCGCCGCGCGTCGGCACGAACGTCGCGGTGATGAACGGGCTCATCAACCTCGTCATCAAGTCGGGCAAAGTTGATCGGGAGTTCGTCGAAGAGCACACGGTCGGCTTCGAGAAGCTGAAGGGGATCGTCGGCGAGTACACGCCGGAGCGCGTCGAGGAGATCGCAGGCGTTCCGGCGCGGAAGCTGCGCGCGGCGGCGCGTCTCGTCGGCGAGGCGGAGCGGCTCTTCTCGACGGTGCTGCAAGGCTTCTACCAGTCGCACCAGGCGACCGCCGCGTCCGTGCAGGTCAACAACCTGCAACTCGTGCGCGGCATGATCGGCAAGCCCGGCTGCGGGCTCTTGCAGATGAACGGTCAGCCGACCTCGGAGAACACGCGCGAGACGGGCTGCGACGGCGAGTTCCCCGCGTTCCGCAACTGGCACAACCCCGCGCACCTCGACGATCTCGCCGAGCGCTGGAACGTCGAGCCCGCGACGATCCCGCACTGGCACCTGCCCGCGCACGCGTTGGAGATTTTCCGCCACGCGGAACTCGGCTCGATCAAGTTCCTCTGGATCATCTGCACGAACCCCGCGGTGTCGCTCCCCGAACTGCACCGCATCCGCCGCATACTCGCGAAAGATGATCTCTTCGTCGTCGTCCAGGACGCGTTCCTGACGGAGACGGCGGAGCTGGCTGACGTCGTCCTGCCCGCCGCGATGTGGGGCGAAAAGACCGGCACGTTCACGAACGCGGATCGCACCGTCCACATCTCGCACAAGGCAATCGAGCCGCCCGGCGAGGCGCGCTCCGATCTGGACATCCTCCTCGACTACGCCGCGCGCATGAACTTCAAGGACAAGGACGGCGCGCCGCTCGTCAAGTGGAAGGACGCCGAGGGCGCGTTCGAGCACTGGAAGGAGTGCTCGCGCGGCTGGCTGTGCGACTACAGCGGCTTGACCTACGCGAAGCTCGACAAGGGTTCGGGCATCCAGTGGCCCTGCAACAAGGAGCACCCGCGCGGCACCGAGCGGCTCTACACAGATCACGTCTTCCTGACCGCCGCCGAGCGCTGCGAGACCTACGGTCACGACATCGAGACCGGCGCGGCGCGCACGCCCGTCGAGTACGAGGCGCACGACCCCGCCGGTCGCGCGATACTTAAAGCCGCGCGCTACTCGCCGCCGCTCGAAGAGCCGGACGACGATTACCCGTTCATGTTGACGACCGGCAGAGTCGTCTATCACTGGCACACCCGCACGAAGACGGCGCGCTCGTCGGAGCTCGACGCCGCCGCGCCCGAAGTCTTCGCCGAAATCTCGAAGCGGGACGCCGCGCGACTCGGCGTCAAGGAGGGCGACGAGCTTGAGATCAGTTCGCGCCGCGGCACTGTGCGCGCGCCCGCGCGCGTTTGCAACATCGCGGACGGGCACGTCTTCGTCCCGTTCCACTACGGCTACTGGGACGAGCGCGGCGGACACGACCGCGCGGCGAACGAGCTGACGATCTCGGCTTGGGACCCCGTGAGCAAGCAGCCCTACTTCAAGTACGCGGCGGTCTCGGTGCGGAAGGTCGGCGAGGCGGGCGTCGCGGAGAAGCTGAAGGACGCGGCGGCGAAGACTCTCGACAAGGCGAGCGAGCTGACCGACAAGCTCATGAGCAGCGCGCACAAGGAGCGCCGCCGCGTCGCCGACTACGTCGGCATCCTGACGGACGCGCACGAGCAGTTCGGGAAGGCTTGCGCGTCGGTCGCCGCGCACCACCTCGAAGAGGCAGAGATACAGTTCGGCATGAAGAAGCTCGCGGAGTTCTCACAAGAATCCCTCGCGCTGCTCCGCCCGTTCGCCGAGCGCCACGGCGGGCGCGACGCGGACGAGGGCGCGGAGTTGCGCGACGCGCTCGTGCCCGCGCTGCGCGCCGGAGCATACGGCGTGCTGCGCGATCTGCACTCGCTCTACGTCATGTCCGCGGAGGTTCACGTCGCGCTCACGGTCGTCATGCAGGCGGCGAAGGAGCTGCGCGAAGAAGAGTTCGTGGGCGCTTGCATCGAGATGGACGAGTTGAACAAGCGGCAGCAGGCTTGGCTCGTGACGCAGATCGAGCACCGCGCGTCGCACACGCTCGTCGTGCCGCAGTAGCCCCCCGCCGGACGCGCTAGGCGGCGTCGCCAGTACAAAAAGTGGCGTGGAACCCGAGGCGGATCGGGTGCCTGAGCCGGAGGGTTGAGACGGGACCCCGCGCTACGTCTGCGGCGTCGAAGATCAGGAAGGCGCTCGTCGTGCTCCCGGCGTCGAATAGTTGACAGACGACAGCGCCGCCGGAGCCGTGAGTCGGGTCGGCGACGAAGACGGGTTCGCCGCAGAGGTAGTGGTTCGCGGGGGCTTGGTAGATTTCGTGCGCGTCCGCGTGTGCCCAGCGGGCGTGTACGAGCTGGTCGAAGAACTTGCGCCCCTTCTTGCCCGCGGCGGAGATGCCCAACATCCAGAACTCTTCGTAAGCCTGCGCCGACAGGCTCGGGTTGATGGACGGGAAATCGGGCGCGAGGCGATAGCCCAACTCGCGCCGCTCGACGAGCTCACCGCTCTCCAAGTCGATCACGAACCGCACGGGCAGACCCTCGCCCACATCCGCGAAGATTTCCGGTAGCCGGTACTCGCCGTAAACCGGTCTCTCCAACTCCAGCACGTCAACCGTGAGGCGCGCGTCTTCCTCGAAACAGTTGATCAGGTGCAGGCAGTAGCGCGAGCCCACGGCGACCGACGCGACCGGCTTTCCCGTCTCGCGCGACGCGACGAGCAGGCGGCTGCCGCGTTCCGGCTGCCAGCCGAGAGACTCGCACAGCGTGCGCCCGCCGCCGACGAGCGCGCCGGTGTCGAGGACATACGGGCTCAAATAGAGGACGACGTGATTTCGACTGATGGCGAAGTCGTGGACGGAGCAGGCGTATTCGAGGGGGATGCGCTGGCGGTAAATCAGGCGCGCCGAAGCGTCGAAGCGGTAGAGGTTCAGCAGCGGGTCGGCGGAGAACGAGACTCCGAAGTTGAACATCTCGCCCGTCCGGCTGTCGAGCTTCGGGTGTGCGGCGAACGGCGTGAGGTCGCCGAGAGCGCCGCCGAAGTTGAACTCCCGTCGCGTCTCGAGCGTCAGCGGATCGATCTCCCAGGGCAAGCCCTGTTCGCCGAAGGCGAGTAGAGACTCCCCGAAACGATAGACGCTGACGTTGACGGGCGATTCGAGCGCGACGCGACGCTTCAGGCGGTCGCCCTCGAAAGACGTGCCGAAGGTGCGGAACAGAGGTCGCCCCGCCTCCTCTTCGGCTCGGAGCTTGGCGCTCAGGACGAAGCGGCTCGTGAAGCGCACGCGCCCCGCCTCGAAACGCAAGGCGCTGATCATCCCGTCGCCGTCGAGCCAGTTGCGGTAGCGAAACTCGCCGCGGGAGA
Organism: Acidobacteriota bacterium; assembly: GCA_020201365.1. GTDB lineage: Bacteria > Acidobacteriota > Blastocatellia > Pyrinomonadales > Pyrinomonadaceae > JAIVGV01. The sequence goes on along the minus strand of JAIVGV010000267.1, from coordinate 5,380 downwards.
AGCGCGCGGGACCGTTCAGGTAGTAAGTCCCGCGGACGAAATCGGGCACACGACCCTCGACCTCTTCCACGTCGTAAGACTCTTCGACGGGTTCGAGCCGAAACGCCCTCTCGATTAATGGCGCGTGATCTTCCAAAGGACTGACACCTCACGACGCGCGCATCGCCACGTCTTCGTCAAGCGGTTCGCCCGAGCGGGCAGCCCCCGCGTTGACGCGGAACGGATCGAGCACGGACGGATCGAACGTCCACTCGAAGCGTTCCTCCGCGCGCGCGTGTCGGGCGTAACGCTCGCGCACCTCTTCGACGTCGAAGCGAAAACTGTAGAGGTCAATGCCCTCGACGAGCGGGCGGTTCGTGACGGCGCGCTCGTCGCCGCAGACGACCGAGTAAACGTGTGCGACGATGAAGCGCGCCAGCTCTTTGAGGTTCTCCAGTTGGGCGTCGAGAACCTGCTTCGCCTCTTCGACCGTGACGCCGACCCGGTAAAAAGTTGATTCGGCGCGGCGCAGCGGGGCGACGTCCGTGAAGTCGTTGAAGATTCGGTCGCGCGCCCGCACGCGGTTCAGTTTCTTCCACTGGTAGTAGGCGCTCAGGAAGTCGTGCAGGTTTCTGTTGACGGGACCGAGGCGGGAGAATTTGCTGAGGTAGGAGACGAGGAAACGGCGATCCGTGAAGAGGTCGTTGATGAACGGGAAGACGTAGAAGGAGAAATAGACCGACAGCTCCCAAGTGTACTTGAGCGTCATCGCCTCTTGATCGCCGAGCACGTCGTAGCTCGTGCCGTAGCTCGGGACGTAAGCGTCGTAGAGAGACTTCATCAACCGTTCGTAGAGCGGCACGCGCAACGACAGCTCGCCCGCGTCGTTTGTCAGAATGGCGTCCGTGATCAGCGTGTTGTGTAGGGAGATGAGATCGCCGCCCGGGCTGTAGAGCGGGTCGGTGAAGCGCCCCGCCTCGCCCGACAGCGCCCAGCGCGACGCGCTGATCGTCTGCGCGCAGTCGTAGGAGAAGTCCTTGATGGCGGAGTGGTCGAGAATCTTCCTGGACGGGAGGTCGCGCGCGAAGAGCGGGAACTCGCGGCAGACCCACTCGATCAACTTCCGCGGCGTCGAAACCGACTCGCGATCTATGAGGGTGTTGTCGTAAACGAGACCGAGGCTCGTGATGCCCTGAAGCGGGATGACCCAGAACCAGAAGCCCTCGCCGCAGAAGTGGTTCGTCGCCAGCCAGAAGGGCAGGTGACCCGTGGACGAGCGATCCGGGTTCAGGCGTAGCTCGCGCGGCGAAAGATCCGTCAGCTTCTCGAAGTTGACCAGACCCTCGACCCAGAGGAACGCCGTGCCGTGGCGGATCGGGTTCTGTTTGCGGAGAGACAATTTGCTCGCGAGAAACTTAATGCGCCCCGACGTGTCCACCACCCAGTCGGCTGAAGCCCCGACGCGGCTGCCGTCGGAGACGAAGCTGACTTCGTGCGGGCGCTCGTCCCGCGAGAGCGCGACGCGGAGTTGCGTCGCGGGGGCGCGGAAACAGAAGTTCTCGCTCTCAAGATTCAGACGCAGCAGCTCAGCCTCAATCTTATTCCGGTTGAGCTGGTAGGTGGGGATGTTGGACATCGCGCGGACGTAGGACTGGCTGTAGTCCTCGAATGAGCGGTTCTCGCGACCGGCGGTCTTCCAGTAAAACCGCAGGTTGTACTTCACGAAGTGCTCGCGCAGCAGGTGCTCTTCGAGGTCGAGCACCTTCGAGAAATAGTAGCCGCTCACCTGCACGCACGACTCGCCGACCTTCTGGTGGACGGGCGGGACAGCGGCGCGCCTTTCCAGAAGAAGAATCTTTTTGTCGGAATTGAGAAGGAGCTGCCGCGCCAGCGAAAGCCCCGCCAGCCCCGCCCCGACGATCACCACGTCGTAATAGTTCTTCTGTCGCATCGCATTCCCGGCGCGAGCTTAAGCGCCCGGAGGGATCAGTTTGATGTCCTGCTCAAGTTTTTGGCGCGTGATCGCGCCGCGGTACATCTTGACGACGCGCTGGGAGCGATCCAGCAGGACGGTGTAAGGGATGCCGCCCCCGCCGAAACGCTGGAACGTCTCCTCGTCGCCGACGAGCACCGTGTAGTTCATGCCGTGCTCGGCGACGAACGGCTTGACGACGCCCGCGCCCCCTTCGTCGAGAGCGACGCCGACGACCCTGACGTCCGGGCTGTTCGCCGCGAACTCCTTCAGCTCGGGAATCTCCGCCATGCAGGGCTGGCACCACGTCGCCCAGAAGTTGAGCACGACGACGTGACCCTTGAGCGAGCGGCTCTCGACGGACTGTCCGTCCGGAGACTGGAGCGTGAACCCGGGCGCGGGCGCGCCGACCTCCGCCACCTGCGGCTCGCTCCCGCACGCGGCTGCGGCGGCAAGCAGCAGGAGACAAAGGATCAACTTTGAGGGCGGCGGCTTCATGCGAACTCGGGGATCATCCTCCAGCGTCGTCACGGCTCGTTCGGGCGTCTATTCCGCCGTGTGGCGCTTCCACCAGCGCCAGTCGATCCTGGCGACGATGGGAAAAATCTCCGCGCTGCCGACGTTGACGAACGGGACGATGGGCGCGCGGTTGCGCAGCGCGATCTTGACGAACTCGTCGCGCCCGAACTTGCCCAGGCGGTAAGCGTCGCGGTAGAGCGAGAACGCCCCGCGGATGCCCTCCGGGTAGATGCCGACCAACTCGTCGCGCCCGAGCAGGCGGTCGGCGTTCTCCTGACAGGCGACGACGCCGCCCAGCTTCGTGTGGAAGTTGAAGAGGAAGGGAAACTTGATAAGCCCGGGGTGAATCAGGAATCTCGGGTAGCGCCCGGTGTGCCGACCGATCAGGTTCAGCGTGATGACGGCGTCCCACGGCATGAAGCCGCGGTGCGTGCCCGCCAGCACAGCGCGACCGGAGCGCGGCACGTGTTGGATTCCGTCAACTTCCACGCGCCAGTAGTAGCGCTCCAGAAACTTGAACATGGTTCTGCCGTAGGCGGCGATGTAGTCTTCGTCCATGCCGAACTCGTCGAACTCGCGCGCGCCGTTCTGCGAGCCGTCGCGGTGCGCTGCATCAGCTCCCGCGAATCCCGACAAGGCTTCGCCGCTCGAATGGCGCGGGACGAACCCCAACTCGTCCTGAATTTTCTTGCCCGAAATAGTCCAGGAGTAGCGTATGTAATCGAGTTGCTCGGCGGGCGACGCGAGCCGCGGCGCGGAGAGAACGGCGCGCGCCGCCCGCTGCAAAAGTCTTGAGACGGGAAGACGCTTGGTGTCGGTCAGGCGGAGCGCCGCGCGAAGCGGGATCACGCCGCGCGGGGCGACGTTATAGACGCCGCCTCTGCCGCGCTCAAGGGCGCGGCGAATCGCGGCGGCGAGGTCGCCCGCGCTCAGTAGTTGGACGGACGGATCATGACCGGGGAGCACGACGGCGACGGGGCGACGGAAGAGGCGGCTGAAATAGTCCGCGCCGTCGCGCGCGGGCACGGGCGCGTGACGCATGACGGTGAGTTCGATGTCGGGGCGCTCTCTTAAATGTTCGGCGACGGTCGCCTCAAGCTCCGCCCACGCGCCGCCGATGGTCGAGCCGTCTGGTCGAACGGTCGGGGCGGTTTCGTGAAGCATCCCCGTGTTGTGCGGGTCTGCCCCGTACAGCGCCGCGCTGGTGACGAGGATAAACCGTTTGACGTTCGAGCTGACGCAGAGACGAAGCAGGCTCCGCGCGTCCGCAAGGTCGGGCTTCATGCCGTCGCGCGAGCGCGGGAGAGCCAGGTAAACGACCGCTTCCGTATCCTGTTTGACGACCGCGGTGAATTCCGCGTCCGCGGGCGGCGGCGCGTTGAGCGCTGCTTTACGTTCGCGCGCTCGCTTTGACGCGGACAGGTAAGCGTCCGTGCCGGGCGTCCCTCGCAGGCAGTTGACGACCGCCTCCGAGAGATGATCTTGAGCGCCGATGACTGCCACTCTCGTCATGACTTCCTTGCCCGACAGGGACTCTGCGCGCGCGCGCGCGCCGCCCTCTACTTCCGAGCCGACTCGTCGCGCTTGGCTGGCAACGCGAGGTTAGTCAGCCCTGCGCCTTCCGTGATCTGCGCTAACTGCTTAGCCTTCACGTTCTCGAACCGTTGCACGAGCCCGCCGGGCCAGCGCACGGTGAGGGAATTAACTTGAGTCTGATCGCCCAGACCGAAATAGAGGCGCGCGCTCTGCTGCGAAGCGTAGCCCGACCCGGCGGTGACGTAGCGCAACTGTTTGCCGCCGCCGCTCTCGACGGTGACCACCGCCCCGACGGCGTCGCGGTTGCTGCTTGTGCCGCGCAGCTCTACCGCCAGCCAGTTGCGGCGCTCGCCCGTGTTGTTGCGCAGCAGCACAGCCTGCGCCTGTTCCGCGCGCCCGCTGTCGCCGGGGTTGTTGTTGATGACGATGTCGAGGTCGCCGTCGTTGTCGAAGTCTGCGACCGCCATCCCGCGCGCGTCGCGTATGTCGTCCGCGCCCGTCGCCATCGCCACGTCGTCGAAGCGGGGCGTGCCCGTCTCGTCCGCCCCCTCGTTGCGGAGCAGCACGTTGTGCTCGAAGCCGTTCCACGAAGAGTCGCCGCGGAATTCGTCGCTGAAGAACCTGCCCGTCTTGTACTCTTTGATGTGCGCGACCGCGCTCAAAATGTAGGGCAGTCAAAGGTCGGCGGTGGTCTTGGACGTGATCCACCCGTTGACGGCGTAGATGTCCTGTCGCCCGTCGTTGTCGTAGTCGAACATGGTCGAGCTCCAGAACCAGCCGAACGGGTTGGCGCGCGCCGCCTCGGAGACGTCCTTGAAGTGGCCCCTGCCGTCGTTGAGGAGCAGGCTGTTGCCCTTGACCATCCGGTCTCCGTAAAAGCGCCAGTCGGAGCCGACGAGACTGAAAATCTCTTTGTAAGTCGGGAAGTCCTCCGCGAGCGTTCGTTCGCGCGCGCTGTTGAGCAGGTACTGGTAGAGCGTGATGGCTTGACCGTACCAGCGCTGGCTCGAGTGGACGTTGGAGACGTAGATGTCGAGGTTGCCGTCGTTGTTGATGTCGCCGAACGTGGAACTCATGCCGTAGCCGAAGTCGAGCGTGCCCGTCTCCTTCGACACGTCGGCGAAAGTCCCGTCGCCTTTGTTCCTGAAGAGGGCGTTGCGCCCGAAGTCGTTGGAGACGTAGATGTCCTGATAGCCGTCGTTGTCGTAATCGCCGAAGCTCACGCCGAGCGTCAAGCCGCCCTCGCGCACGCCCGCCTGAGCGGTCACGTCCGTGAAATGGAAGTCGCCGTCGTTGCGAAGGAGGCTGTTGCCCGCGCCGTTGCGCGAGTAGAAGAGTGTGGTCGGGACGTCTTTGCGCGGGTCGAGGTAGCGA
>JAIVGV010000390.1 GCA_020201365.1 Acidobacteriota bacterium | reverse complement strand
CGGTTGTTAGCGTCGGCGACGCGACCGCTGATCGCGTGGGAGTTGAGCGCGCCGACGAAGCTCGCCGTCTGATCGGCGCCGAGATCGTTGAACGAAACCGACGCGGCGGCGAACGTGTAGTGGTTTTTGGAGGCGGCGACGGCGTAGTTGCCGCCCGCGGGCAGCGACGCGAAGGTGTACGCGCCGTTCGCGTCGGTCTGCGCGGTGAGCGTCTGCGCGCCCGTGAGCGTGAGCGTCGCGGCGGCGAGAGGCGCGCCCGTCGAGTCGGTCGCGCGCACGCTGATCGAGTGGCGGTTGAGCGTCGCGCCGAAGTCGGCGCGCTTGTCGCCGCCGCTGACGGCGCGGAAGGCGGCGGACTGCGGCGTGAAGGTGTAATGCGCCTTCGCGGGCGTGACGGTGTAGTCGCCTTGCGCCTGCACGGTGAAGCTGTAGTTGCCGCCCGCGTCGGTCGTCGCCGTGGCGGACTTCGATCCGGCGAGCGTGACGGCGACGCCGGCGAGCGCGGCTGTGCCTTCGGTGACGCGACCCGTGATCGCGTAGCTGACGAGGCTCGCCGTGAAGTCGGCGGTCTGATCGGCGCCGAGGTCTGCGAAGCTGCGCGAGGGCGACTGGAAGGAGTAGTCGGTCTTCGAGGGCGTGACGGTGTAGGTGCCGCCCGCCGCGAGATTGGCGAACGAGTAAGCGCCCGCCGCGTCGGTCGTGGCGGTGGCGGACTTCGCGCCGCTGAGCGCGACGGTCGCGCCCGCGAGCGGCTGACCGCCCGGCTGCGTGACGTGACCGCCGAGCGTGTGGTGGTTGAGCGTGCCGGAGAAGTCGGCGGTCTGGTCGCCGCCGAGCGAGGCGAAAGTCTTTTGCGCGGTCGCGAAGGTGTAGTGCGCTTTCGTTACCGCGACGGTGTAGTCGCCTTCGGCTGGGAGCGTGAAGCTGTAGCTGCCGTTCGCGTCCGTCGTGGCGGTGGCGGGGCGCGAGCCCGTGAGCGTGACGGTCGCGCCGACGAGCGCGGCGGAGCCCTCGGTGACGTGACCGCCGATCTTGTAGTTGAGCAGCGTGCCCGTGAAGCCGACGGGCGTGTCGCTCGCGAGGAAGTTGATGTCGTGCTGCGGCTGGCTGAAAGTGTAGTTGACGCGCGAGACGGTGACGGAGTAGTCGCCCTCGGCGGGCGCGTTGAAGGTGTAGTTGCCGCCCGCGTCGGTCTGCGCCGTGCCGTCGGCGAGCGCGCCGGAGAGCTCGACGGTCGCGCCCGCCACGCCGCGCCCGCCCGCGTCCACGACGCTACCGTAGATGCGGTAGCGGTTCACGGTGCCGTCGAAGCTCATCTGCGCGTCGTCCGCCGGCGTGACCACGGTCAGGCTCGGCTGATCGAAGGTGTAGTGCACGCGCGCGGGGGTGACGGTGTACGCGCCGCTCGTCGGCAGATCGGCGAAGGCGAAAGAGCCGTCCGCGCCGGTCGTGGCGGCGACCGACTGCGAGCCGGAGAGCGCGACGGCGACGTTCGCCATCGGCGCGCCGTACTCGTCCGAGAGCTGGCCCGTGATGGAGAAGCGCGGCGCGGGCGACGCGCCCAGGTAGCCGGTCAAGTCCTGTTCCCACTGCGCGCGGCAGTCCGCGTCCGCGCCGCAAGCGAGGAAGCGCGCCGACCAGTAGCCGAGACCGGCGGCGTCGGGCTCGGCGGCGAGCGCGTCCGCGTAGCGCTGGCGCGTGTGCTGCACGGCGTCGTCTTCGGGCGCGTCGGTCGTGTAGGCGTCGGTCGTCGCGGCTTGGGAGTAGAGGTGGGCGTAGGTCGAGTTGACGACGGTGAGCTTGCCCGTCGCGTAGTCGGCGCGGATGCTGTCGGCGGCGGCGCCGCACTCGGCGAGATCGACGACGGCGTCGCCGACGCCGACGAAGCTGATCGCGGAGTCCGCGTTGCGGCTCAGCCCGAACTGCGCGCGCTCGACGACGGCGCGGCGCAGACCGCGCAGGGACAAGCCCGAAGCGCCGAGGCTCGACACGTTCATCCGCAGATCGGAGATGGCGACGAGATCGGCTGGCGCGCTCGCGGGGTACAGGTATGGCAGCGAGGCGACGCCGTAGTAGCCACCCTCGTCGAGGAAGACGTCGCGGACGACGGCTTCGCGGCGCGGCGAGAGGTTGGTGGCGGGCGCGGTGTTGCCGAGCGTAACCCACGCGACGGGCCCGGCGTAGCCGAGCTTGCCGTAGGAGTCCGGGCGCTGACCGTAGTCCATCATCACCGACCCGGTCATCGTGAAGCCCTTCCAGGTCGTGTTGAGGATGACGGGGGTGTAGAGCCCGCTGTTGGCGGTGCAGCCGAGGAAGGCGGAGTTTTCGATCTTGAGGTCGGTGTAGTCGGCGTGGAGGACGGCGCCGCCCGACACGAGGCTGCTCAGGGCGTAGAACTCGCAGTGGCGGATCGTCGCCGCGTTAATGCCGTAGAGCGCGAGGCTGATGCGCGCGTCGGTCGTCGCCGCCGGCACGCCGGAGAAAGCCACGTCGTTGACGAGCAGGCTGTCGAGCCCGGAGAGCTGGATCGCCGTGCTCTGATCGCCCACGCGGACGACGAACTCGGACGTGAGATCGAGCCCCTTCGTCAGCTCGTCGCCGCCGCCCTTCGTGTTGACTTGGGTCGAAGACTCGACGCCGCTGATCGTGATCGAAGAGGCGACGCCGGAGAAGTCGCGCGCGACGGGCGAGGCGAGCGCGTAGCGACCGGCGGGGACGAAGAGCGTGCCGCCCCCGGCGTCGGCGAGCGCGTCGAGCGCGGCTTGCAGCGCGGGCGCGTCGTCGGTCGAGCCGTCGCCGACCGCGCCGAAGTCGCGCAGGTCGAGGACGGTCGCGTCGCCCGAGGCGGTCTTCGTCGTCCGCTTCGCGGCGGCGCGCCGGGTCTGCGTCGAGGCGTAAGACGCAGCCTGCATTAGCGACAGGGAGGCAGCCAGCAGGAGAACGGCAAATGTTCTGTTCATAGGTGAGCGGCTGGCGGGTTCGAGTCGCTGCGGCGCGGATCGCAGTGTGAGGCTGGGGGAAGTGCTACTGCCGGAAATCATCGCCAGCGGTTTAGACGCGCGACGCCGGGAATTAGTTTAACCGATCCTGATCCTTTTTGGTGAAGACAGTTCAGGCGGCGCGCCCCGGTGTACGCCTTCGCACGCCGGGGCGCGGGTTCGTGAGGCTCAGCTCTTGTCGGTGAAGACTTCGCCCTGAGCGCAGAAGCGCCGCCCGCTCTCGCGCACCTGCTTGAGAAAGCCGGGCATGTTCTCTTCAACCCACCCGGCGATGCTCGGTCGCCGCCCGTCGGCGTCCGTCAGGTCATACTCCTTCGCGAGCGTCCAGGAGCCGAAGACTCTTCCGGACTTCTTCAGCACCTTCGGGTCGGAGGCTAACGCGGCGACGCAGCGACCTACGAGCAGCGGCGTCTCCGACTCGACGAACGAAGGCTGCCGCTTCGCGCCGTCGCGCCAGTTCTCCTCCGTTAAGCCGAGGTGTTCGAGCATCGCCTCGGAGCGCAAAAATCCCGGCGAGACTGCGACCGCCGCGACGCGGTGCTTCCGCAGCTCCTCCGCCATGGCGAAGGCGAGACGGATGACGGCGACTTTGACGAAGTCGTAGAAGAACTGACCGCGGTAGTAGAGCCCGTCGCCGTCCGTGATCTCGACGACGAGACCGCGCTTGCGTCCGACCATCAGCGGCAGGGCGTGGCGCGCCGTGACGACGTGCGAGAGAACCGCGCGCTCGATCATCGTCAAGCCTTTTTCGAGCGAGCACTCCCAGAAGGGCTTGCCCCACTCGGTCAGGGAGTCGCCGCCCCACACGTCGTTCACGAGCACGTCGAGCCGCCCCCGCTCACGCTTCACGCGGCGGAAGAGCGCGGCGACCTGTCCCGCGTCCGTGTGATCCACCCGCGCCCAGACGCCGACGCCGCCGCGCGCCGAGACCATCTCGGCGGTCTCCTCGATCGTTTCGGGGCGCTTGTCGAGATCGAAGGCGATCTTCTTCGTGCGCCTGCGCGGCAACTTCTTCGCGCCGCGCACGCTGCGCCCCGTGCAGTACACGGTCGCGCCCGCCTCGCCGAGCGCGCACGCGATCCCGCGCCCCGCCCCGCGCGTCGCGCCCGCGACTACCGCGACCTTGCCGCTCAAGCTCGCCATCTCCGTCGAACTCCTCTCGCTAACTTTGCAGGCGAGTGTACAGCGCCGGCGCGCGCGGCGTCTTGGCGTTTTTTGATGTGTGCGTTGATCGCCTAGGCGAGTCGGCAGGTTCCGGGCGAGGCGTGCATGAGCTTGCGGAACTGTTTGTAGAAGCGACCGAGATCGTTGTAGCCCACGCCGCCGGAGACGTCCGCGATCTTCTCGCCGCGCGTGAGCCGCAGCAGGGCGTCGCTCGCGCGCAAGCGAGCGCGGTAGGCGTGCGGCGTCATGCCGCAGTCGCGCTTGAACTGCCGCGCGAGGTGCGCGTGCGTGACGCCGAGCCGCGCGGCGACCGACGCGATTGACGACGCGGAGTCGTAGGACGAAGCAATCAGCCGCTTCGCGCGCAGCGACAGCGGCGACGGGCGCGTGCTGCGCTCCAACGTGCCGAGCACGCGAGCCGACGCGAGCAGTTCGAGCACTTCGCGCGGGTCGCGCGTCGGCGCGCTGCCGTCAACTTCAAAGAGGAGCGAGCGACCGCCTCCGGCCGGGGGCGTTCGGGCGTCTATCTTGTGCGGCGCGGCGCTGCCGTCTCGCGGCGGCTCGCCGGAGGCGGCGACGCCGACCCAGCGCGTCCGCACGTCCTCCATCGAGACTTCCGTGATCGAGAACGGCGCGTATAAGAGCCCGAAGCGGCGCGGCTTGACGGGGACGCGCGCGCCGTCCTGCACGAAGGCGAACGAGCCGCGCGAGAGGTCGTGCAGCTCGAAGAGCCAGCCGCGCCCCATGACGACTAGTCCTGCGTAGCGCCCCTCGACCGTCATCTCCTCGTCAATCCACACGAGCCCGCCCGCGCCCCGTTCGACGCGGCGGCGCGCGCTCACCGTCGCGCCTTCGAGCTCGATGCTGTGCTCGGACACTTCCGCCAAGCGAAACCTCCCGCTTCGGGCGCGCGCCGCGCCGGATCGTCGGGCGCGCGCCGCGCCTACGTCGTGAGACGTGCGCGTTAGTTAAACCGTCAGAGCCCTTCGACGAGGATCAGACGCGTGCGCGCGCTCGCCTGCCTGAGCGACTTCGCGGGCGCGTACTCGGCGGAGGCGTGCCAGGCGCGCGCGCGCTCGGCGGAAGGGAATTCGAGGATGACGAAGCGGCCCGGCGACCAGTCGCCTTCGAGCGTCTCGACCGCGCCGCCGCGCACGAGGTAGCGCCCGCCGTACAACTCTATCGGCGGCGGGGCGAGCTGTTTGTAGGTCTCGTAAGTCTCCGCGTCGTGAACGTCTATCTCGACAACGACGTAAGCAGCCAACTCTACACCTCCCGTCATCTGCCGCGCGTGTCAGCGCAGCTTGCCCAGAAGCCAGGACTTGAGTACGCCGGGGCGCGCGGCGTCCGTTGCGAAGTAGTCGCGGATCAGTCGGTCGTAGAGGGCGGCGCGATCTCTGGCGCCGAGGTCGAAGCCGTAGGGCATCTGCCCGCCTTCGACGTAGGAACTGATGAGCACGCGATCCATCGGGAAGCTCAACGCGCCGAGCTTCTGCTGGCGGTGACAGACCGCGCAGCTCGTCGCGCCCGAAGTGACGGACGCGCGCGCGTCCGCGTTTGTCGCCCGCGCGTCGGTCGCCGCGTGCTGCGCGCGCGCCCACCAGCTCGGCGAGCCGAGTCCGGGTCCGAAGACGGTCGCGTCGAGGTACTTGTCGAAGCGCGGCGAGCCGTAGGTGACGAAGCGCTCGTTGACCGCGGCGAGCGCGTCCCGCTCTTTCGCGCTCACGCTGCCCGCGTCGGGGAAGATCGGCAGCACGCCGCTCTTGTGGCACTTCACGCAGTTGTCGTCGCCCTCGCCCAGCTCCCAGCGCCCCTTGATCGTGATCGAGCCGTCGCGCCGGTACGTGCGGTAGTTTGCGTTGAGCCGTTGCAGAAACGACTTCGCGCGACCGAGCGTCTCGTAGCGCGAGGCGTTGCGGAGGAACGTGGGATCGAGCAAGAAGTCGGGAATCTGCACGTAGCGGCTCGTCTCGGCGAAGTACTCCTTGTCGGTGACGACGAAGCCCAGCTCGTGCTCCGGCGACTCGTCGCGCGCCGCCGCCGCGACGTAGCCGACGAACTCGCGGTAGCGATCTAAAAAGTTCTGATCCCGCGCGAGCCCGCACCTCCGCATCGTCTGATCAATCCCGACGACGGTTCGCCCGAAAGCCGCGTCCGTCGCCTCCTCGCCGAAATACGACGCGCGCGCCGCCGCGACGAGCGCGTCCACCTGCGACGCGACCCACGCGTCGGGCTGCCGCTTCGCTCGCGCGCACGTCGAGGCGTCGGCGGCGCGCGCGCCGAAGAAGAGACACAGAGCGATCATGCTGACACGGAGACCCATGCACACACCTCTTCGCGCAAGTCGAGCGCGGGATTGTCCCACCCCGTGCTCGTTCGTGTTGACTGAGTTTTTTGGCGAAGCAGGCTGCCGCCCGAACCGAGCTGTCGGACGGGATTATACAAGGAGCGCGCCGGGGAACAAGCTTGATGCGCGGCGGGCAAAAGGGCGATTTACGTTTCGCGCAGATCGCGACCGGTCATCTCTTGCGGCTTCGCGATGCCGAGCAGCCCGAGCAGCGTCGGCGCGACGTCTTCGAGCGCGCCGCCCTCCCTGAGACGCGCGCCGCGGGAGGCTTCGTCGCAGAGGAGGAAGGGGACGGGGTTGGTGGTGTGGGCGGTGTGCGGCTCGCCGGTGCGCGGGTCGATCATCTGCTCGCAGTTGCCGTGATCCGCCGTGATGACCGAGCGACCGCGCGCCGAGCGCAGAGACTTCGTGATCCACCCCAAGCACTTGTCAACGTGCCCCACGGCTTCGACCGTTTTCTCCAAGTTCCCGGTGTGCCCGACCATGTCGGGGTTGGCGAAGTTGATGACGAAGACGTCCGTCTCGCGCTCGTCAATCGCGCGCAGGATTTTGTCGGTCAGTTTGTAGGCGGACATCTCGGGCACGAGATCGTAGGTCGCCACCTTCGGCGACGGCACGAGCAGCCGCCGCTCGTGCGGGAACTCGATCTCCTGCCCGCCGTTGAAGAAGTAGGTGACGTGCGCGTACTTCTCCGTCTCCGCCATGCGGTAGTTCCGCACGCCGAGCGCGCCGAAGACTTCGCCGAGGACGTGGCGCGGCTGCGCGGGCGGGAAGGCGACCGGAAGCGGGTACGTCTTGTCGTAGATCGTGAAGCAGACGAAGTGGGTGTGCGGGCGCTCGGCGACGGGGAAGGCGTCGAAGCCTGGGACGGCGAGCGCGGCGGTGATCTGCCGCGCGCGGTCGGCGCGGAAGTTGAAGAAGATGACGGAGTCGCCGCCCTGGATCGTGGCGACCGGACTGCCGTCCTCGCGCACGCAGACGACCGGCTCGACGAACTCGTCCGTCACGTTGCGCTCGTAAGAGCGACGGACGCCAGCGACCGGATCGGTCGCGCGCTCCCCTTCGCCGTTGACTAGGAGTTTGTACGCGCGCTCGGTCCTGTCCCAACGCTTGTCGCGATCCATCGCGTAGTAGCGACCGCAGATCGAAGCGATCTCGCCCGCGCCGATCTCCTTGCACTTGTCGCGCATCGCGGCGACGTACTTGTCGGCTGAGCCGGGCGGCGTGTCGCGCCCGTCGAGGAAGCAGTGGACGAAGACGCGGCGCAAGCCCCGCTCGGCAGCCATCTTGAGTAGCGCGTAGGCGTGCTCCTGCGACGAATGCACGAGCCCGTCGGAGGTGAGCCCCATCAGGTGCAGCGCGCGGTCGTGCGCGAGCGCGCTCTCCATCGCGGCGCTCAAGACGAGGTTATGTTGGAACTCGCCGGACTCGATCTGGTGGTTGATGTTCTCCACGTCCGTGCGCACGACGCGCCCCGCGCCCATGCACAGGTGTCCGACGTTCGAGTTGCCCATCACGCCCGCGGGCAGCCCGACGCACTCGCCCGACGCCGCGACGAGCGTGTGCGGGTACTTCTCCAGCAGCTCGTTGTAGAAAGGCATCTCGGCGAGCGCGACGGCGTTCCCCTCACGCTGCGCGCTGTAGCCGAAGCCGTCGAGGATGATGAGCGCGAGCGGTCCCTGCTGGTTACTCAATTCTTCGCTCTCCGTTCTATTCGCTACCGCGAAGCTGCGCCCGCCTTCTTTGCTTCGCGCGATGCCTTCTCCCGACGTGCGGCGTGCGGAATGTCAACGACCTTACGTTCATGACCTTTTTTCTCCGGACCGAAGCATCTCTGTCCCTTTTTCGCTCCGCAGAACGGGCAATCAGTAAGCTCGACGGCAAGATCGAGAGGCTTCGACTCCTTCTCAGCCCTAGATTTCTCTGCGCGGTCTGTTTTGCCAGCCACAGCAAATCTTCTTTCGAGTTGATAGAAGGCGGACGTGCCGGGGAAGCGCGCGGCGTCGCGGAGGTCTTCTTCGATGCGCAGCAACTGGTTGTACTTGGCGATGCGGTCTGTGCGCGAGAGCGAGCCGGTCTTGATCTGCCCGGCGTTGGTGGCGACGGCGAGGTCTGCGATGAAGGTGTCCTCGGTCTCGCCGGAGCGGTGCGAGATGACGGCGGTGCGTCCAGCGTTGCGCGCCATCTCGATGCAGTCGAGCGTCTCTGTGAGCGTGCCGATCTGGTTGACTTTGATCAGAATGGAGTTCGCGACGCCGAGCTCGATGCCGCGACGAAGGAACTCGGTGTTCGTGACGAACAGATCGTCGCCGACGAGCTGCGTGCGCGTGCCGACCTCGTCCGTCAGGAGCTTCCAGCCGTCCCAGTCGTTCTCCGCCATGCCGTCCTCAATCGAAATGATCGGGTACTGATCGATCCACCCCTTCCAGTAAGCGACCATCTGCTCGCTCGAAAGCCGACGCCCGTCGCCCTTCTTGAAGACGTAAGACTTGCCGTCGTAGAACTCGCTCGCCGCCGGATCGAGCGCGAGCCAAACGTCCGCGCCCGCGCGGTAGCCAGCTCGATTGACGGCTTCGAGGATCGTCTCGACGGCTTCTTCGTTCGAGCGCAGGTTGGGCGCGAAGCCGCCCTCGTCGCCGACCGAAGTGGCTAAGCCCCGTTTGTGCAGCACGCTCTTGAGCGCGTGGAAAATTTCCGCGCCCGCGCGCAGCGACTCGGCGAAGGTGTTCGCGCCGACGGGCATGACCATGAACTCTTGAAAGTCCACGTTGTTGTCGGCGTGCGCGCCGCCGTTCATGATGTTCATCATGGGGACGGGGAGCGTCCGTGCGTTCGCGCCGCCGAGGTAGCGGTAGAGCGGAATCTCTAAATAAGTCGCCGCCGCGCGCGCCGTCGCCAACGAGACGGCGAGCAGCGCGTTCGCGCCGAGCTTCGACTTGTTGGGCGTGCCGTCGAGCGCGATGAGCGCGGCGTCAACCTCCGCCTGATCGAGCGCGTCGAAACCTTCGACCGCCTCGGCGATCACGGTATTGACGTTCTCGACCGCCCGCGTCACGCCCTTGCCGCCGTACCTTTTTTTGTCGCCGTCGCGCAGCTCGACCGCCTCGTGCTCGCCCGTCGAAGCGCCCGAAGGGACTGCGGCGCGCCCGGTCTCGCCGCCGACGAGAAAGACCTCCGCCTCGACCGTCGGGTTGCCGCGCGAGTCGAGAATCTCGCGCGCGCGTACCTGCTCAATCAAGCTCATGAGATCGCGCGCTCCTCTTACAAACGACTATGGAAATCGGATTCCAAATCTATCTCACATTTTAACTCGCGCAGTCAAAGCGCGATGAAGTTGTCGGGGAG
>JAIVGV010000105.1 GCA_020201365.1 Acidobacteriota bacterium | reverse complement strand
AAGCGACCCCCGCGCCCGTCAAGTCAGCCGCCGCCGCTTTCGGAGCGAATCGACCCGCAGGTGAGTAGAACAGCGATTAACGCGAAGACCCCACTCGCGCCCCAAAGACCCAGCCGACGGCACACAGCGCGTCGCCGCCAGCCTCCCGCGCCGAGGTGACGTGAACGCGAGCCGTCCGGCTTCTCCCGAACGAGAGGAGCAAGTGATGGCTAAGCG
Organism: Acidobacteriota bacterium; assembly: GCA_020201365.1. Lineage (GTDB taxonomy): Bacteria > Acidobacteriota > Blastocatellia > Pyrinomonadales > Pyrinomonadaceae > JAIVGV01. The sequence goes on along the minus strand of JAIVGV010000105.1, from coordinate 6,045 downwards.
GATCACCGAACGCCAGCGCCTCGCCTTCAAACTCGACTCGCTGACCGACTCCGAAGTCAAAGAGGTGCTCGACTACATCTCGATCATGGAGTCCATGCAGCGCGCGACGGCTGCGCCTTCAGCCTTCGAGGACGATCTCATCGCCATGCTTTCCGACGCGCAGGAGAACCAACGCGCGCGCCAGGCGTTCGAGTGGGAGTCCGTCAGGCGTAATGCCGAGCGCCGCGCCGCCGCCGCCGTCCCGCGCCTATGAGACGACGCACCGCGCGACGACAATCTGATCCCCCAGCCGACCCCGCGCCGCGCGCGCTCGCCTCCGCGTCGCCGCAGGTTAAGTTCGCGCGCGCCCTCGCCGTCAGCTTCGCGCGCGGGCTCGCCCTCGCGTCGCTCCTCTGCGCGGGCCACTTAATCCTCGCCGCCTCGCCTGTCTCTGCCCAGACTTCATCCACGGCGCTCACGCCGCTCCAGCGCGAGATCGAACGACAGCGCACGCGCCTCTCTGCCGGCGACGCCGAAGAACGGCGCGACGCCGTGACGCGCCTCGGCGCGATGGAGCGCGCCGACGCCTCGCGCGCCGCCGTGCCCGGTCTCGCCGACGCCGCGCCGATCGTCCGCGCCACCGCGGCGCGCGCGATCCTCTCGCTCCCGCCGGACGAAGCCGCGCGCCTACTCCTGCCGCTGCTCTCCGACAAGAAGAGCGAGTTCGTCCGCCGCGAGGCGGCTTACGCCGAAGGTCTCACGCGCCGCACGGTCGCTGTCGAACGACTGATTGCGCTGCTCTCGTCCGACAAAGAGGCTGGCGTGCGCGGCGCGGCTGCCGTCGCGCTCGGCGAGATCGGCGACGCGCGCGCCGTCCCCGCGCTCTCCGCCGCGCTCGGTCGCCGCATCAGTGCTTCCGGCATCCTGAACCGCGCCACGTTCCGCAAGACCGAAGAGAACGATTTCGTCCGCCGCGCGTCGGCTGTCGCGCTCGGACAGATCAAGAGCCGCGACGGCGTGCCCGCGCTCGTCGCCGCGCTCACGAACGAGCGCGCGGGCGACGACGTGCGCCGCGAGTCGGCACGCGCCCTCGGCTTGATCGGCGACCCCGCCGCCGCGCCCGCCCTGCGCGCCGCGCTCACCGCGCGCGATCCTTACCTCTCGGAAATTGCCACAGACGCGCTCCGCCGGATCGAGCCGAACGGCACGACCCGCGCCCCGTCTAAGCCCGCGACGAAATAAGCTCGCGACGCGACCGCTGATCCCCGCGTGGCGACAAGCGCGAGCTAGCGGAACGAAAGTACGAAAGCCGGGCTCGGCGTGAACCGAGTCCGGCTTTCGTACTTTCGTTCCGCCCGCGCGTCACGTCGGGCGAGTTGTTGGTCTTCTCGTCGTCAGCCCTCGGTCTTCTCGCCGCGGCTCTGACCTTTGCGGGCGGCTTTCGTCTGCGGCAACGGCAGCGCCACGCCGCCCGACTTCGCGGCAGCCTCTTCGGGCAGCTCGTCCGCCTCTTGCGGCTCGCTGATGAGCGCGCCGCCCGACTGCTTCGAGAAGAGCAGCTTGTTCGAGCCCTCGCTCAGATCAACGTAAACGAGATCGCCTAAACCCACCTGCTCCGTCGCCACGAGGTTCGAGAGCGGATAGACGAGGAAGCGCTCGATGGCGCGCTTCAGGTGGCGCGCGCCGTACTTGAAGTCAATGCCTTCCTTCAAGAGCAGCTCCTTCGCCTCGTCCGAGCACTGGAAGACGAACTTCGTGCCCGCCGACTTCATGATGCGCTCCTGCACGGCGGCGAGTTCGAGATCGAGGATCTGCCGCAGGTGGTGCTCCTTCAGCGAGCGGAAGACGACCACCTTGTCAATGCGGTTCATGAACTCCGGCGAGAACTTGCGCCGCGCCGCCTCGACCGCCGTGCGGTAGATCTTCTGATCGACTTCCGTGTCGTTCGGGTTCTTCGCGTTCGGCGTCGGCACGAAGCCCATGCCGCCGGAGATCAGCTCCGACATCTCGCGCGCGCCGAGGTTCGAGGTCATGATGACCATCGAGTGTGAAAAATCAACGCGGCGGTTGTCGCCGAGCGTCAATGTCGCCTTGTCGAGGATGCCGAGCAGGAGCTGCCACAAGCTGTCCGACGCCTTCTCGATCTCGTCGAAGAGGACGAGCGAGAGCTTGACGTCCTCCGTGTGGTAGCGGTCGAGGTTCTCCTGCGTGAGCATCGGCGAGGTCTCGCGGTGCCCGAGGTAGCCCGGGGGCGAGCCGATGAGCTTCGCGATCTCGTGCGAGTGCTGGAACTCGGCGCAGTCAATCTTGATGACCGCGTTCGGGTCGCCGAAGAGGACTTCCGCCGCCGCCTCGACGACGCGCGTCTTGCCCGAGCCCGTCGGACCTAGGAAGAGCATCGTGCCGACGGGGCGGTTCATCGGGTTCATCCCGGCGAGGAAAATCTGGAAGAGCCCGCTCATGCGGCGCACGGCGCGCTCCTGGCCCACGATGCGCGCCCCGAGCTTCTCCTCGAACTCCTGCGCGCGCGGGCTCTTCTGATCCGGATCAAGAAAGACCGTCTCCGGCGTCGTCTGTCTTTTCGCTTCCATCATCGCAACCATGACCGTCCTCCTTGCATGAGCGCTCCGGGTCGAGCTTTCGTCAAACCTTGCGGCGCGCCTACGATTGAGCGCGTCACCCCGTTCTCATGCAAAGAACGATCCGCAACTCTCCTTGATGCGCCGCGATGTGCGGCGGTTGGCTTTGCGCGCCGCACGCGGGCGCGGCGTCGGGAGTGGAAACACTATATAAACGACAACGAGCCGTTTGTCACCACAAAATATTACGGTCGCGCCGCGTCGGAGTTTCTGACGGAAGAGTCACAACTCAGGCGCGCTGACAATCCGCGGCACGGCTCGCCTGACAAATTACTGTCTTCGTGCAAAATTTCGGGCGGCTTACACCAACGCGGATAACACGCGAACGCGGCGTTTCGCCACGTCGCAAAAGGTTGCCCGCGCGCGCAGACATTTTGTCATGTCAGAGTGTCGCCCCGCGTGACAAAAGGGGCGCGAACCTGATCAGGTTCGCGCCCTCTCGCCGTTTCACTTCGTCGCCGCGCCGACCGAGGCGGCTCGCGCCGTCAGTCGTAGTATTCGAGACCGAGGTGCGTGATGAGGTCTTCGCCGCGCAGGTGTCGGAGCGTGTTCTTGAGCTTCATCAGCTGGATGAAGATGTCGTGCTCGGGGTAGAGCGTGGGCGCGGTCATCGGCGACTTGAAGTAGAAGGAGAGCCACTCCTGCACGCCGCGCATCCCGACGCGCTGGGCGAGGTCGAGGAAGAGCGCGAGGTCGAGGACGATGGGCGCGGCGAGGATGGAGTCGCGGCAGAGGAAATCGATCTTGATCTGCATCGGGTAGCCGAGCCAGCCGAAGATGTCTATGTTGTCCCAGCCCTCCTTGTTGTCGCCGCGCGGCGGGTAGTAGTTGATGCGGACGACGTGCGAGAAGTCCTTGTAGAGCTCGGGATAGACTTCCGGCTGGAGGATGTATTCGAGCACCGAGAGCTTCGACTCCTCTTTGGTCTTGAAGGATTCGGGATCGTCCAGGACTTCGCCGTCGCGGTTGCCGAGGATGTTCGTCGAGTACCAGCCGTGCAGACCCAACATGCGCGACTTCAAGCCGGGCGCGAGGATCGTCTTCATCAAGGTCTGTCCCGTCTTGAAGTCCTTGCCGCAGACGGGCACGTTGTTGGCTTCGGCGAGCTTCATCATCGCGGGCACGTCAACCGTCAGGTTCGGCGCGCCGTTGGCGAAGGGCACGCCGGACTTCAGGGCGGCGTAGGCGTAGATCATCGAGGGCGCGATGGCTCTGTGGTTGTCGCGCATCGCCCGCTCGAAGGATTCGAGCGAGCGGTGGACGGCGTGGGGCTTCATGAAAATCTCGGTCGAGGCAGCCCAGACCATCACGAGACGGTCGCACCTGTTTTTGCGCTTGAACTCGGCGATCTCTGCGATCAGTTGCTGCGCCAGGTCGAGCTTGTTCTTGCCCTCCTTGACGTTCGTCCCGTTCAGGCGCTTGACGTAGTGCTGATCGAAGACCGCCTTCATCGGCTTGATCTTTTGCAGCGACGCCTTCAACTGCGAGAGCAGCTCTTTTTCGAGCACGCCCGCGTGCATCGCCGCGTCGTAAGCCGAGTCCTCGAAGATGTCCCACGCGCCGAAGACGAGATCGGTGAGCGCGGCGAGCGGCACGAACTCGTTGATCTTCGGCACGCGGTTCTCGGTGCGCTTCCCCAGACGGATCGTGCCCATCTGCGTCAGACTCCCGATGGGCTCCGCGAGCCCGCGCTTCACCGCTTCGACGCCCGCGATGAACGTCGTGCTCACCGCGCCGAGTCCGACGAGCAGCACGCCCAAGCGCCCCTTCGCGGGCGCGATCTCAGTCCCTCTTTCGACCGCCATAAAGTATTAGTCCTCCGATCAAGATTCGACTGCCGACGAGAATACGCGCGCGGCGCGACCTGATCTCGTCAAATCTTGCTCAAAGTCGTCGCAGGCTTGCGTTTTAGTCTGAATGCCGCGAGACGAGGGAAGTGCGGAAGGCGCGCGGCGTGAGTCCTGTGGACTGGCGGAAGGCTTTGGCGAAGTGGCTCGAAGTGGCGTAGCCGACGCGCTGGGCGATCTCCGTGACGGAAAAGTCGCTCGCCGCGAGAAGCCGTTTGGCGCGCTCGATGCGAAGCGCGGCGAGGTAGGCGTGGGGCGACGCGCCCGTGACCTTTTTGAAGAGGCGCGCGAAGTGGAAGGGCGAGAGGTAGGCGGCGGACGCCAGCGCTTCGAGCGGCAGCTCGCGCTCAAGGTGCGCGTGCATCAGCTCGACGGCGCGGCGCACGCGGCGATCAACGAGACCGGCGCGCGACAGCTCAAGCTCACGACTCCGACGGACGTTCGCGTGGCGGCGCAGCAACTGAACCGCGATCTGCTCGACGAGCGCGGAGACGATCAGCTCCTGCCCGGCCTCTTCGGCACGCAGCTCGGCGGCGAGCGCGCGCGCGAGCGCGTCGAGGTTCCCGTCGCGGACGTGCGGGCGCGTGAAGGTGACGAGCGCGTCGTCGCGCGTGAGTCTTGCGCGCAGCGCACAGTCGAGCAGGTAGCCGGGCGCGAGCGTCACGCCGAGCGCGTCGGCGCGCGGGGCGCGAGCTTCGAGCGCGTCGCCGGGCGCGGCGAGCAAGGTGAAAGGGCTCGGCGGAGCGTCCGCGCCTGACTCGGAGACGACGCGCGCCGCGCCGCTGAGGACGAAGAGCAGGTTGTACGCGGGGCTCGCCGCGCTCGACCAGCGGAGCGCGCGCGCGCGGCGGAGGTGGATCGCGTAGCTCTCGGCGACAAAAACTTTGTCGGTCGTGGCCGCGTCGCCGGTCGTCACGCTGGCGCGCGCGGTGTTCGGCGCGCCGTGTGGCGGATGGCGTTTGTCGCTTCGAGTCATCAACGGGCTTGCGAGTCGGCGGATCAACGTTCGAGCGCGGCGCGCAGTCGCGCGGGCGCATTTGTGATGACGGCGCGCAGAGACATCTCGCGCGCGCGCCGCGCCCACGCGGGATGATCCGCCGTCCAGACCACGGTTTGCAAACCCGCCTCGCGCGCGGCTTCGACCGTGCGCCGCGAGACGAGCGTGCGATGCAGGGCGATCTCGTCCGCGCCGTGGGCGAGCGCGCGGGCGATCATGTCGCGCGCGCGCAAGTGGGGTCGCCGGAGCGAGCGCTCGAAGAGCGCGGCGGTGCGCAGCTCGGGCGCGAGCCGCTTGACCTCCGCGACGGACTCGAGCGCGAAGCTCAGGACGACCGCGCGGCTCAGCGCGCCCCTGTGCGCGCGCAAAACTTCGACGGTCGCGGCGGCTAACAGGAAGGCGTCGGCGCGGCTGCACTTCAGCTCGACGTAGAGCGCGCGCGAGCGCGGCGCGAACTCGGAGACGACGCGCGCCAGCGTCGGGATGCGCGCGCGGGCGAACTCCGCGCGCGCGAGCGCGGGGAAGCGGCCGTTGAACCAAGAGCCCGCGTCAACGCGCGCGAGCGCGGCGGACGAGAGCGAGG
>JAIVGV010000389.1 GCA_020201365.1 Acidobacteriota bacterium | reverse complement strand
TGGCGAAGCTGTTTCACCAAGGCTACCAGGGCTCGCGCTTCAGCTTCGGCTACCCCGCGTGCCCGAGCCTCGAAGATCAGGCGAAGCTGTTTGAGCTGCTCGACCCGTCGCGCATAGACGTTTCGCTCTCCGAGGAGTTTCAGCTGGAGCCCGAACAGTCAACCTCCGCGATCATCGTGCACCACGCGGAGGCGAAGTATTTTTCGATAGACTGAATTTGGCGTAAATAGTGAATCGTAAATGATGAAGAGGGGATGACGATTTCTCTATTCATCATTTACGATTTACTATTTACGGCTCAGGGTTTCATGTCGCAGCAGGAACTTAAAACCGCAGCGCGGGGCGTCGAAGTCCCGGAGAGCGCGCCTTCAGCCGTCGCGGTCGAGCCGACGGCGGAAGAACTCGCCGTGCTCGCGCCCGTGGAGCGCCTCGCGTTCCGCGTCGCTTGGAGGATGAACGAGGGGCGGTGGAAGAGTTTCTGGACTTTCTGCCAGCGCACCGTCGGCATGGGCTGGATTCGCGTGTGCACTTACAACCTGATGCGCGTGCACGGGCTCGAAAATTTTGAAGCCACGTCGCGCGAGCGACCCGTGCTGCTCGTCGCGAACCACCGCACGTTTTTCGACATGTACGTCGTCTCCGCCGAGCTGTTCCGCCGCACGCGCGGCGAGAAGCGGCTCTTCTTCCCGGTGCGCGGTAGATTTTTTTACGAGTCGCCCGCGGGGATGCTCGTCAACCTCTTGATGGGCTGGTGGTCTATGTACCCGCCCTTCTTCGCCGCCGGGAGCCGGCCCATCCCGGAGAAGCGCGAGTTCGACAAGTTCTCCATGCGCCTGCTCGTCGATCTGTGCCGACGCGGGCGCGGGAACGTCGTCGGCTTCCACCCCGAAGGCACGCGCAACCGCGACCCCGATCCTTACTCGCTGCTCCCGCCCAAGTTCGGCGTCGGCAAGCTCGTGCGCGAAGCCGACCCGCAGGTCGTCCCCGTCTTCGTCGCGGGGCTCAACGCCGATCTCTGGGAGCAGGTCAAGCGCAACTGGAAGCGCGACGCGGAGCCGATCCGCATACACTTCGGCGAACGGATTGATTTCTCGCACTTCCGCCAGCGCGAAGGGATGCGCGCCTACAAGGAGATCGCCGAGCTGGTCATGTCCAAGATCGCAGAACTCGCGGAGCGCGACCGCGCTCTTTACGAAAAGAAGTGATGAGTGCTGAGTACTGAGTACTGAGTGAAAGACAAGAAGCTCTAACTCTTCAGCTCCTGTCCTTATTCTCCGTACGCGGGCGACGCACGCATGATCGCCGAGCGCGAGGCGCGCGCGGGGCGCCGACTCGTCGTCGCGTGCGGCGGCGACGGCACGATCTCGGAGGTGGCGTGCGGGATTCTCGACGCGGGCGCGGAGGCTGAGCTGGGAGTCCTGCCGAGCGGGACGGGCGGCGACTTCCGAAGGACGCTCGGCGTGCCGACGCGCACGGCGGACGCGGCGCGCACGCTCCGCGACGGCCGCACGGTGACGATTGACGCGGGGCGCGTCGTGTTCACGAACCGCGGGGGCGGGCGCGAGTCGCGCTGCTTCGTCAACGTCGCGTCGTGCGGGATGGGCGGCGAGGTGATCCGGCGCGTGAAGGGGTCGGGTTCGCAGTCGCCGGTCGCGCGCGGCGCGTCGGCGCTCGCGGGCGGACGAGCCTCTTACGCGCTCGCGTCGGCGCGCGCCGCGCTCTCGTTCGAGCGACCCGCCCTGCGCGTGCGGCTCGACGAGAAGCCGGAGCGCCGGATCGTCGTCACGAACTTCTGCGTCGCCAACGCGCGCTACTTCGGCGGCGGGATGAAGATCGCGCCGGACGCGAATCTCGCCGACGGCTTGTTCGACGTGGTGGCGGTCGGCGATCTCGGCGCGGCTTCGATCTTCGCCAACGCCTACAAGCTCTACCTCGGCACGCATCTCGGCATGGCGCAAGTCCACCACGCGCGTGCGGGTCGCGTGTCAGTCGCGGCGGCGGACGAGGGTGAGAAAGTTTTGTTGGAAGTTGACGGCGAGTTAGTCGGACGCTTGCCCGCGACGTTTGAGATTCTGCCGCGCGCGCTGCGCGTGCGCGTGCCTGCGAAGTGGTCGAGCTAAAGCGAAGAAAAATTCACCGCAGAGGCGCAGAGATCACGCGGAGCTTACGCGGAGAAAACTTTTCTTCTCTGCGCTAACTCTGCGTGATCTCTGCGCCTCTGCGGTGAACGCCCCTTCTGATCTCACTCAAGCAATAGCTACTCGAGCGCGCCCTCGCCGAGGAAGTTCTCGCGCACGTAGGCGACCGTTTCTTGCAATGTCTCGCCCGGATCGCGCGGGCGGAATCCGAGTTCGCGGGCGGCTCTCGTCGCATCCACGTACCAGAAGTGCTCCGCCATCTCGATCTCGGTGGGCTCGACGGGCGGCGCGACGTCCCAGTGGCGCGAGAGCGCGTGCAGCCAGCGCGCGCCGTTGATCGCGAGAGACGAGGGGAGCGCGAGCCGGGGGGCGTTCGTCTTGGTGAGGCGCTCGAGGCGACCGAAGAACTTGTCGAACGTCCAGTTCGCCGCGCCCAAGAGGTAGCGCCCGCCGTGGCGACCGCGCCGCATCGCGGAGATCATCGCGTCGGCGGCGTCGCGCGCGTCAACGAAGCTCAAGCCGCCGCCGGGCACGGCTCTGATCTTGCGCGCGAGAAAGTCGAGGACGACTTTGGTCGAGCTGAGGCGTTCGTCGCCGGGACCCAGGAGCAGACTCGGGTTGACGATGACGAGTCGTCGCCCTTCGCCCGAAAAATTTTCGAGCGCGGCGCGCTCCTGGTAATACTTGCTCGCGTAGTAAGACCAGCGCGAGATGATGTCGAGCGGCGGCGGGTAGTCTTCGTCGGGCACGATCTCGCCGTCGCGCGTGACGGCAATCGTCCCGCTCGTCGAGGCGAGGACGATTGACTCTACGCCCGCCGCGCGCGCCGCCTCGCACAAGAGCCGCGTGCCCTCGACGTGCAGCGCGTACATCCTGTGCGCGTCGCGCTCGTCGCGCGAGACGAGTCCCGCCAGGTGGTAAACGCTTTCGACGCCCTCGACCGCGCGCCTCACGTCTTCCGCGTTCGTGACCGATCCCGTGACAGGCTCTACCCCCAGCTCCGAGAGCCACGCTGGCGACGACGTGGCGAAGACGCGCACGTTCGGCGCGCCCGCGGCGACGAGCTGTCGTACGAGATGACTGCCGAGGAAGCCCGTGCCGCCCGTGACGAGCGTGACTGCTGGCGCGCGCCGCGCGAGCGCGGTCGAGTGCGGCGACGACTTCGCGGCGGCTTTCGACTTCGCGCCGCCCCGTCTCGCCTTCGTCGCCTGCTTCGCGCCCGTCGTAGTTTTCTTCGTTGCCATGAGAAAGTGATGAGTGGAACTTGGCGGGCGGCAGGTGAGTCGGTCCGTCTTACCTGCCGCGGTTGACGACTCACGGTTTCCGGCTTTTCAGTCTCCCGTCGGGGCGAGTTCGTCTTCGGGCAGTCCCGCCTCGGCCTCGGCGGCGTGCGCGCGGCGCTCGGCGCGCCAGCGGCTGCGAAGCCCCCGCGCGTCGAAGTCGCTGCGCGTGCCGTCGCGCAGGTTCTCGATCTCGTGGCGGACGTATGCGGCGATGAGGCGGTAGGCGTCCGACTTCGGCATCCCCTTCGTCATCGCCTCCAACTCTTCAACCGCGACGAAGCGACCGACGCGCGCGCCGATGTCGCGGCTGCGGATCATGTTCGCGCCCTTCGGGAACGCTTCGTATGTGCCGTGCAGATAGACGGGTAGGATGCCGACGCGCGCGGTCAGCGCGAGGAAGCCGAGTATGGGCTTGAACTCCGCCATCTCGCCCGTCATCGAGCGCGTGCCTTCCGGGAAGATGAGCGCGTTGTAACCGCGTTCGAGGAACGAGAGCGCGTGCCGCAAGGATTTACGGAGCGAGCCGCTGCGCTCCATCGGCACGAGGCTCGTGAAGTTGTCCATGTAGGCGCGCTTGTACTTGTTGTCGAAGAAGTAGTCGGCTGCGGCGAGCGCGACCATGTCGTCGCCCGCGTCGCCGAGCGCCATCTTGACGAGCCCCATGTCGAGGTGCGAGGCGTGGTTGGCGACGACGATGAAGTTCGTGTGCACGGGCACGTTCGACGCGCCCTCGATCTTCGTGTTCAAGAAACGCTCGTAGAAGACTTTTTGCAGCACGTCGAGACCGCGGTTGCCGACGGTGCGGACGAGCGAGGGGATGTAAATCTCCTCGTCCTCGCGCTTGACTTCCTCGGCGCGGCGGCGGCTCGCGTCCTCGCGCCTCGCCTCGGCTTGCTTGCGCTCGACGACGGACAAAAGCTCGCGCACGTCCTGCACCTGGTTGAGCGTGTCGGGCGATTTCAGCGCGCCGCCCGCCTGCTCGATCGCCGAGGCGAGTTCGACGAACATGAGACTGTCGAAGCCGAGTTCGGAGAGCCGCGCGTCGAGCGTGACCTCGTCTCGCGGGCGGCTCGAAACTGATGCGACGATGTCGAGCAGCCACTCGCCGCCCGTCTCGCGCGGCTCGTCGCCTGCGGAGAGGCGTCGTTGGCTGTGCTCCAACGCCTGCATCATGCGGACGACCTCGCGCCGCTTGACCTTGCGCGTCGCCGTGCGCGGCAGCTCGTCGTCCGTGAAGTGCAGCGCCTTGACGCGCTTGAAGAAGGGGAGCGCCGAGGAGACGTCTTTGAAGTGCTCCTCGACGCGGCGGCGCACCTCGTCGCGCGAGAGGGCGATGTCGTGATCGTAGTCGGGCACGACCATCGCGGCGACCTTCTCGCCGATCCCGTCGGGGAGACCCACCACGCTCAGCTCTTTGACGAACGGCGAGTCCGAGTAGAGCTCCTCGATCTCGTCCGGGTAGACGTTCTTGCCGTTCGTGTCAACGATGATGTCTTTGGAGCGTCCGACGAGGTAGAGGTTGCCGTCGTCGTCGAGCCTGCCGAGATCGCCCGTGTAGAGCCAGCGGTTCTGGAGGACGGCGCGCGTCGCCTCTTCGTTGTTGAAGTAGCCGAGCATGACGTTCGGACCGCGCGCGACCACTTCGCCGATCCCGCTCGCGTCCGCGTCAACGATCTTCACCTCGACGCCCGGGACGGGGCGACCGACGCTGCCCGCGACGAGCCTGTTCTGCGGGCGCGTGACCGTGAGCACGGGCGAGGCTTCGGTCAAGCCGTAGCCTTCGAGGATGGTGAAGCCGAGCCCGTGGAAATCTTTTTTGATCTTGTCGTTGAGCGCGGAGCCGCCGCTGATGAGGTAGCGTATGCGACCGCCCAAGCCGGTGTGGATCGGGCGGAAGACGATCTGCCCCATGTTGAACGGCGTGTTGTCGCGCAGCCACGAGTTGGCGCGGATCAGAATCTCGGCGGTCTCGCCGATCCACTTCGCGCGCTCGTTGAGGCGGTTCTTGATGCGCCGGTGCAGCAGCTCCCACAGCGCGGGCACGCCGACCATGCCCGTGACGTGACCGTTCTTGATCGCGCGCGTCAGCTCTTCGCTCGAAAGCTCCGGCAGGTAGGTGATCTGCGCGCCGCGACTGAGCGGGGTTAAGAAGCCGGTCGAGAACTCGAAGGTGTGATGTAAAGGGAGAACGGAGAGCACGCCGTCGCTCGTCGCCATGTCGAAGACGGACGCGAGCATCGAGACCATGTTGGCGAAGTTCTTGTGCGTGAGCATCACGCCCTTCGGCACGCCGGTCGTCCCCGACGTGAAGATGAGCGACGCGACCGTCTGCGCGTGGACGCGCGACGGGAGCAGCGCGATCCGCTCGTCCTCGACCTTCTCGGGCTGCAACTCGAAGACCTGATCGAACTTCCAGAGTTGCGTCTCCGTCAGACCTTCCTCGCGCAGCCGCTCTGCGAGATCGGGGTGCTCCCCCAGCAGCTCGTCGGAGATGACTATTCCGACCGCCTCCGCCGCGCGCGCGAAGTTGACGACTTCGCTCGTCAGGCTCTCGGGGTCAACGGGCACGCACGTCGCGCCCGCCTTGAGCACGCCGAAGTAGGTCATGCCCCATTCGGGCGCGTTATGGCTGAGCAGCACGACGCGCTCGCCGGGCTTAACATTCTCGCCGATGAAGAAGGCGGCGGCGCGCGTGGCGAGTTCGTGCAGGTCTGCGTAGGTGTACTGTTCCTGACGCCCGTCGCGCTCGATGCGCATGGCGACGCGCGTCGAGAAGCGTTTGGTCGAAGTCTCGAACAGCTCCAACAGATCGCGGTAGGTATAGACGCGCTTCTCGACGGCGCGCATGTCCTCTTCGAGCTGCGGGAAGACCCACTTCTTCAAGCCGGGGAAGTGGACGTGCATCCAGTAGTCGTACCAGTCGAGCTTTTCCGGGTGCCACGGCAGCAGCGGCTGCTCGTCCTTGCGTATGCGCCCGAAGAGCGAGCGCACGTTGTCGGCGCGGAAGACGTAGGCGTTCTCGACCATGAACGGGTGGAACAGCTCGAACGCCGCCTTGGTCTCGCGCGTGATCTCCTCGAACCTGTCAACCGTCTTCTTGGCGTGATCGATCCACTCGGTCAGACGCCCCGCGCCCCAGCGCGGGCGCGACTCGTCTAAGAACTTGGACGCGCGCCTGGCGAGCGCGTTGAACATCGGCGCGCTGGTCTTCTCGAAGTACGAGGGCGTGACGGTCTTCGTCTCCATGTGCGCGGCGATCTCGTTGACGATTTTGAAACCGTCTTCTTTCTCCGAGAAGTGCTTGCGCTTGTAGAGACCGACCATCCCGACGATGCGCTTCATGTCGTTCGGGTTCGCGTCGCCCGTCGCCGCCTGATAGACGAGCCGAGGCTCCCTGACCATCGCCTCGGCTGCGACCGCCAGCATCACCGCCGCGACCTGATCGACGGGCGTGATGTCGAGTATGAGCTTCTCGTTGACGGGGATGAGCGTCTGCCCCTTGAGCGCGATGAAGATGAGCGGCGCGGTCGTCGTGAAGCCCTCGTTCCAGCCGGGGAAGGGAAACTTTTCGGCGCTCTCGACGATGCTCGGTCTGACGATCGCGCGGACGATCCCGTCTTCCATCGCGACGAGCTGCTCGCCGAGAGACTTCGTGTAGGTGTAGATGTTGGGCCAGCCCCACCACTGCGCGCGCTCGATGCCGAGTTCCGTCAAACGCTCCCGCGTCCAGACCTTTCTTTCGCGAGCGACCGCGAGTCCCATCGCGTCCAGATCGTCCGGGTCGCGCCCCTCTTCGACCAGACGCTTGCGCGCCGACTCGCGGAAGCGCGCCGCCTGCATCGCGTCGCGCGCCTCGTCGCGGACGCGCTCGGCGAGCTTCGCGCAGTCGCGTATCTCCTGCTCGACGGAGAACTCGACGCCCGGCAGCTCCTCGTGTCGCGGGAAGTAGCCGACGACCCTGTCGCTCTCCCACACGGGACCCGAGCGGTTGCCTGCGACGAAGCAGGTCGAGACGTGAATCAGCGCCGGTCGGCGCATCCGCTTCGCGAACTCGATGACGTTCTGCGTCCCGACGACGTTGGTGCGCAGCGCGCTCTCCAGCGTCGGGTTGAACGTGACGTTGCCCGCGCTGTTGATGAC
>JAIVGV010000104.1 GCA_020201365.1 Acidobacteriota bacterium | reverse complement strand
GCGCGGCGCGCGGCGTCGGCGACCGCGCCCCACGCCGAACGCTTCTCGTCGAAGACGAAGAGCCCGCGGTTCGTGCCCGCGAGCAGCTCGCCGCGTCGCGTGCGGAAGACGGCGCGCACGAAGTTCGACGCCGCGTCGCCGCCGAACGTCTCCGCGCGCGGCGCGCTCCCGTCGTAGCGACAGACGCCCCTGTCCGTGCCGAACCAGACGACGCCCTCCCGATCCACGAAGACCGAGAAGACGCGGTTCGAGCGCAAGCCGCCCGCCGTGTTCTCGAACGTGAAGTGATCCGCCTGCTGCCCGGCGCGGAAGCGGAACGCGCCGAGACCGTTCGTGCCCGCCCACACGTCGCCCGCCGCGTCGCGCCGCACGGCGTCAACCGACGAGACCTCGCCGACGTGACGCAGCACCGCCGCCTCCGACGCCGGCACAGGATCGCCCGTCGCGTAGAGCCCGCCGTCCGCGCCGCGCGCGAGCGCGCCGACGAGCAACTGACCGCGCGCGTCGGCGTCCAGAGCCTCGACGAAGAACGGTCGCGGTCGGCTCAAGACCTCGCGCGCCCGTTCGCCGTCGAACGCCAAGAGCCCCCGCGAGCGCGTGCCGACGTAGATCACGCCGTTGCGCCCCTGCGCGACGCTCGTCAGCGCGAGCGCGCCGGGCTTGTCCGCGTCGGCGCTCCGCAAAGGCGTCTCAGGAAACGCGTGCGCGCTCACGGAGCCGTCCATGTTGACGGCGCAACTGAAGAGCTGCCCGGCGTCCGTCGCCATCACCGCGCGCCCGCGCCCCTGCGCGATGATCGCCGTGACCGACTTGCCGCGCGTCACTTCGACCGCGCGCGTCTCGCCGTTTGACAACAGAGCCGCGCCCGCGTCCGTGCCGACCCAGAGCGCGCCGGACTCGTCGAACTTGAGCGCGTTGATTCGACTTTGGGGGAGACCTTCGACGGTGATCGTCTGCGTGCGACGCCCGTCGTAGCGCGCGAGCCCGCCGTCGGTTCCGAACCAGAGCGCGCCTTCATCGTCCTGCTCGATGGCGCGCACGCGATCCGACGGCAGCCCGTGGAAGAGGGTCACCGCGCCCCACTGGTGCAGGTTCATCGCGCGCGGGTCTGTCGGCTCGTTGGTGTTCTGTGCGGAAGAAGAGGCGAGCGTGATCAGGAGACAGGCGAGCGCGGCGGCAAAGGCGACGAGCCGGCTTAGTCTTGAGAGACGGCGGGCGCTGCGACTCACCGCAGAGACGCAGAGGACGCGAACGGCAAGGATGAAGGATGAAGGCGGAAGGATGAAGGCGTGATCAATCTCGTTGCCCCGTCTCTCTTTCATCCTTCATCCTTCCGCCTTCATCCTTGCCTTTAGTGCTTCTTGCGCTCCGACTTCTGCTCGTCGTCGAAGCGCACGCGGTCGCGCGCGATCCAGGCTTCGAGGTCGTGCTCGGCTTTTTCGAGTTCGTCGGCGTTGATGAGCCCGCGTCTGAGCGCCTCGAAGAAGGCGCGCGTGCGGACGTTGTAGGCGAGCTTGTCGTAACTCTCGTGCGCCGTGCCTTCGGGCGTGGCGACGAAAAGTTTTTCGTAAAGAGTAGCGAGTCGGCTCTCGACGCCGCGCAGGGAGAGACTGCACTTGCGCGCAATCGCCCAGTTGGAGAGTCCGAGCGCGAGGTAGTAGAGCGCGAAGCGCGACTCGGGGTTGTTCTTGTGGATGAAGCCGTAGGTCGGCGCGGGCTCGACCTGGCGGATGATCTTCCTGATCTCGTTGATGTAAATCTCGTCCGGGAACTGCGTCCAGAAGATGACTCGCGCCTGCGGCGACTCGCGCCAGATCGCGCGCGCCGCTTTGACGCCCGAAAGTTTCGGCATCTGAATGTCTAAGACGCACAGCCCCGGCTTGTGCTTCGCCGCCAGCGCGACCGCCTCCTCGCCGTCCGCCGCTTCGAGCACGGGCGCGTGCGCCGCGAACTCGCGTTCGAGCAGCTCGCGCAGGTAACGCCGCTGCGCCACGTTGTCTTCCGCGATCAGGATGGACATAGACGACTGAGGAACGACCTTCAGGTTCGGCGTCATTGTAGCACCTGCCAATCTCGAATCTCACGATCTCGCTAAGAGAGTCCACCAACCGGGGCTCCCAATCAATGTGGCAATCCACACCCGCGCGCGCGTGCGTACACCTGTGCGCTTGAGTATTAGCCTGCGCGGTCGGCGTCTGCGCCCGCGTCGCGCGTGGGAACGGAGTAGGCGGAGAATCTGCGGCAACGGAGGCGAACGAAAATTGATGACCGGAGGCGGTGAGTCGGGGTATGATGCGGCGCACCAAGAGCTCTCTCGGATTCCGCCCGCAAGGGTCGGCAAGCTTTCGCCCCGTGAAATTTTTTACACGCTCCTGAAAATGCCAGCGACTTTGCGTAATCCCCCGTGCGCCGCCCTCTGCGGTCTGCTGCTGGCCGCGTGCCTCGCGCTCGCGGGCTGCGGCGCTTCCGCTGCGCGCGCGCACGGCGCGGGCGCGGCGACGAAGGCTGACGGCGCGATTGGCGAGACGGCGAGCGGCGCATCGTCGAAAGACGGCTCGGTGGCGGCGACGAAGGCGGTCGTCGTCGGCTCGATTGACGCGGACGGGGACGGGCTGCCGGACGCGGCGGAACTGTCGTCGTTCAATGATCGGGAGAACTTCCGGCGCTGGTTCACTGGTGTAGCGGAGCAGCAGTTCTACGAGCCGAGCAAGGAGTGGAACGAGTCACAGCGCGACTGCGCGGGACTCGTCCGATTCAGTTGGCGCGAGGCGCTGCGCTCACACGACCGCAAGTGGCTCGCGCGCATGGGCTCGGCTTACGAAGCCTTCGCGCCGGACGTGCGCGCGTACACGCTCGAATCAAGCCCGCTCGGAGAGAAACTTTTTCGCACGACGTTCGGGAGTTTCCGCGAGACCGATCTGAAAGACGACACGTTCTCGGAGTTCGCCGACGCGCGGACGCTCAAGGAGTTCAACGCCGTGTTCGTGAGCCGCGAGCGCAATGCTGCGCGCGCGGGCGATCTGCTCTTCTTCTACCAGCCGCGCGCGCCGAAGTACCCGTACCACGTGATGCTCTTCCTCGGCGCGGCGCGCGTGGACGGCGAAGGTGCGAACGACTGGGTGGTCTATCACACGGGCGCGTCGCCGAACGATAAGGGCACGGTGAAGAAGGTGCGGCTCGCCGTGCTCGACCACCATCCAGACCCGCGCTGGCGACCCGTCGAGTCGAACAGGAATTTTCTGGGTTTCTACCGGCTGAAGATTTTGGAGTGAGAGAAGATGCTTTGCCACAGAGGGCACAGAGAGCACAGAGAGGCGAGCGCGAGCCCGCGAGTCAGACCCGCCCGCTACCGCAGGCGGCACTGACCTGTCGTCTCTGTGTTCTCTGTGCCCCCTGTGGCTAGTTCGTCGTTGTGAGTCGTTCGAGTCGTGAGCTTGAGCACATGAACACGAAAAACATTCTCCGTTCGACGCTAATCTACCTCGCGGTTCTCTTCGCGGTCTTCTCGTTCTCGTTCTGGCGTCTGCGCGCGCTCGCCGAAGGGTACTCGATGGGCGAGTGGTTCCCGCAGCAGGAGTACACGGAGCGCGACCCGACGAAGCCCGCCAAGCCGTTCTTCTCGCTCTTGACGAACCGCAGCTACGGCACGAACGAGCGACCGCGCCTGTGGCTCAACTACCGCGACGTGGACGCGATTGACTTCCGCGTCTATCGCTTGAACGACCCGGCGAAGTTCTTCCACCAGCTCGACAACCCGCACCAGTTCGGCGAGGACGAGCAGAACGAGTTCGAGAGCTACTTCCGCAAGCGCAAGCCGACGTTCTTAGAGAAGGTGCGCGAGTTCAAGCGCGCTTTCTACGGTTGGGCGCGCGACTACTTCCGCTCGCAGTTGAAGAACAGCTCGCGGCGCGGCTTCAACGAGAAGTTCCGCAACCCGGACGAAGAGCTAGAGGCGTCGCGCTCGCCTTTGAACGTCGCCGACTACGCGCGCGTGCCGCTCATCAACCCCGATCAGTTGGTCACGAGCTGGCGCGAGAAGCTGCCGCCTCTCGAAAATGAATACGACAGGCGACCGATCCCCATCGGCAAGCGCGAGGCGGGCGTCTATGTCGTCGAAGCCGTGAACGGGGATTTGCGCGCCTACGGCATCGTGATGATCACGGACTTGACGATGGTCGAGAAGACCTCGAAGGACGGCGCGTTGATGATCTACGCGGTCAACCGCCAGTCGGGCGCGCCGCGCGCGGGCGTCAAGCTCGACATCTACCAGGGCAAGGACACGCTCACGTCGGGGACGACCGACAACCAGGGGCTCTATCGCACGACGATCAAGCCGAAGAAGCAAGCGAACGCGAACGCCGACGAGGGCGGCGGCGATGAGGAAGGCGGAGGCGACGAGTCGCAGCCGTCATACGTCGTCATGGCGAACGACGCGGGCAACTTCGCGATCTCCGACCTTGAGTCGTACTACTTCGGCGGCGGGGGCGAGGGCGACGAGGAGGGCGGCAGCGGCGACCTGACGAGCTTCGTCTACACGGATCGCCCCGTCTATCGCACGAACCAGAAGGTCTATTTCAAGGGCATCCTCCGCAAGCGCACGGACAAAGGTTACACGCTGCCGAAGGGCGCGGTGACCGTGAGCGTGACCGATCAGAACGACTCGAAGGTCTTCGAGCAGGAGATGACACTCTCCTCGCGCGGCACGTTCAGCGGCGAGGTCAACCTCGACGAAGACGCGCCGCTCGGCACTTACTCGGTCGTCGCCGAGTCGGAGGACGGCACGGCGCGCGGCAGCTTCGAGGTGATGGAGTACAAGAAGCCGGAGTACAAGGTCACCGTCTCCGTCCCGCAGAAGTTCGTGCAGACGGGCACGACGACGAAGTTCACCGTCGGCGCGCGCTACTTCTTCGGCTCGCCCGTCACCAAGGCGGACGTGAAGTACACGATCTACCGCTCGCGCTACTACCCCGACTTCTTCCAGCAGGACGAGACCGACCCGCTCGCCGACTTCGGCGTTGACGACAACAACTCCGAAGAGTCCGGCGGCTACTACGGCGACGAAGGCGACTCGATGGTGAAGGAGGGCGAGGGCAAGCTCGACTCCAACGGTCAGCTCCAGGTTGACTTCACCGTGCCCGACGCCGGCGAGAAGCAGACTTGGGACTACACCTACCGCCTCGAAGCCGAAGTCACCGACGCGGCGCGTCGCCAGATGACCGGCAGCGCGGAGATGACGGGCATCCGCGGCACGACCGTCGCCACCGCCGACACGGAGCGCTACGTCTATTATCAGGGCGAGACCGCCAAGATTCTCGTCCACACGCGCGACTACGAGGGGCACCCGAAGGCGGCGAACGTGACGCTGAAGTTCGTCGAGGACACCTGGGAGAAGATCGAGAAGAACGACTACGGCTACACCTCCTACGACTACAAGCTCCACGAAAACGATCTCTCTTCGACGACCGTCCAGACGAACGATCAGGGCGAGGCGTCGCTCGACTACAAGATCGATCACCCCGGCGACATACAGATCAAGACGGTCGTCAACGAGAACGGCAAGCAGATCACCTCCGTCGGCGGCTCGGTCTGGATCGCCGACAACACGGGCACGTGGGGCGACTACTCCTACCAGAACGAGGAGCAGATCAAGCTCGTCCCAGACAAGAAGACTTACAAGGTCGGCGAGACGGCGCACGTCCTCGCGCTGCTGCCGAAAGAGAAAGCCCACCTGCTCGTCACGACGGAGCTATCGTCCGTCCTCTCCGTGCGCGAGGTTGACACGGCGGGGCGCGCCGTCGTGATTGACGTGCCCGTCGATTCCAAGTTCGCGCCCAACCTCTTCCTGAACGTCACGTACGTGCGTAACGGCGAGATGTACACGAGCGAGGAGTCAATCGTCGTCCCGCCGCGCGACAAGCTCTTAAACCTTGAGATCATCCCGAACAAGAGCGAGTACAAGCCGCGCGAGACGGTCTCTTACACGGTAGTCGCGCGAAACGGCGACGGGAGTCCTGCGGCGAACGCCGAAGTGAGCCTCGGCGTCGTGGACGAGGCGATCTACTCGATCTCGCCCGACAACGCGGGCGACATCCGCCGCGAGTTCTACGGGCGGCGCTACAACGAGGTCAACACGAGCTACTCGACCAACTACGCCTTCACCGGCTACGCGGGCAAAGACACGATCAAGCTCGCGCAAAATAAGCGCGCCTACCAGCTCGCCGACTTCAAGAACGACAACAACTTCGTCGAGCCGCTCATCCGCAAGCTCTTCAAAGACACCGCGTACTGGCAGCCGGCGGTCGTCACCGGCGCGGACGGTAAGGCGACCGTCAACGTCCAACTGCCGGACAATTTGACGACGTGGCGCGCGACCGCCCGCGCCGTCACCGCCGACACGCGCGTCGGCGTGACGACGAGCAAGGTCGTCGAGCGCAAGGACGTGATCCTGCGCCTCGCCATGCCGCGCTTCCTGACGGCGGGCGACACCGTGACGCTCTCCGGCATCGTCCACAACTACCTGCCAGCCGACAAGACGACGCAGATTTCCATCAACGTCAACGGCGCGCAGCTTCTCGATCCGGCCACGCAGACCGTCTCGATCCCGAAGAGCGGCGAGTACCGCGTCAACTGGCGCGTCAGCGCCCCGCAGACGGGCGACGTCACGCTGCTCGCCAAAGCACTCACGGATACCGACTCGGACGCCGTGGAGTTGCCGATGCCCGTCGTCCCGCGCGGGTTGAAGCAGACCTACGGTCAGTCCGTCACGCTCGCGGGCGACACTGATGACGACAAGACGTTCACGATCAACCTGCCCGGTAACGCCGACCCGCATTACCGCAAGCTCCGCGTCGAAGCCGCGCCGTCGGTGGCGAGCACGCTCTTCGGCGCGCTCGATTATTTGACGAGCTACCCCTACGGCTGCACGGAGCAGACGATGTCGAGCTTCCTGCCGACCGTCATCGTCGCCAACACCCTGCACGACGTCTCGCAGGCTTCGATCAGCGACAAGAACAACATCGGTCGCAAGGTGAGCAAGGGGCTCAAGCGCCTCTACGGCTATCAGCACGAGGACGGCGGCTGGGGCTGGTGGAAGGACGATCAGACAGACGCGTTTATGACCGCCTACGTCGTTGACGGCTTGTTCCTCGCAAGCCGCGCGGGCTACGAGGTTGACGACCAGCGGATGATGAAGGCGCGCGAAAAACTCGGCGGTCTCGTCATCAACGGCAAGGACGACGAGGGGCACGACATAGACATGGAGACGCGCGCCTTCATGATCTACTCGTACTCGGAGACGGGCGGCGTTGACGCGCAGTACGTTAACGATCTCTACAACAACCGCGGGCGCTTGCAGCCCTACGGTCGCGCGCTCCTCGCGCTCACGCTGAAGCAGCGCGGCGACGGGCGCGCCCGACAGGTCGCCTCCGAGATCGAGGGCTCCGCCGCGCAGACCGACTTCGACGCGCACTGGGAGTCGAAGCGCAAGCCGATGCTCGACTTCACCGAAGAGAACAACATCGAGGCGACGGCGCTCTCCGTGAAGGCGCTCGCGCTAGTAGCGCCGCAGTCGTCGGTGCTCCCGAAAGCCGCGCGCTGGCTCGTCTCGAACCGCCGCAACGGCTACTACTGGCAGTCCACCAAGCAGACGGCGTTCGCGATCTACGGCCTGACCGACTACATCAAGGTGAGCAACGAGCTTTCGCCCGACTACTCGCTCGAAGTTTACGTCGGAGGCGATCAGGTGCTCACGCAGCAGGTCACGGCGGCGGACGCGAAGAAGTCTTTCACCGTCACGCGCAAAGATCAGCAGGTCGGAAACTCTACGCAGGTGCGCGTCGTCAAGCACGGCGCGGGCGTCGTCTACCTCTCCGCCGCGCTCGACTTCGCCACGACCGAGGAGGCGACCGGGCCGCAGTCAACTTCCGGCATCTAGATAACGCGTTAGTAC
>JAIVGV010000388.1 GCA_020201365.1 Acidobacteriota bacterium | reverse complement strand
GTTGTAGGTCGCGTCGGTGAAGTTCTGGACGGTGAACTTCGTCAAGGTCGCCTTCGGGTTCGGCTCGGTCGAGAAACGGACTGCGCCGAACGAGTCGTTCGTGTCCGTCTGGCGGGTGAAGCCGACGTCCGCCCGGTAGTCGCGCGTGCGCCCCTCGGTCTTGACGAAGTAGCCGAAGTGGCGAGCGGTGTAGTCGAGGCTCGCGAAGTAGGCGAAGCCGTTGCCGTTGCGGTAGCGAAGTTGACCGGGGAACGCGACCGAGCCGTCGGCGAGCGTGAAGTCGGGATCGAGATCGGGGTCGCGGAAGAGGCGGCGGGCGGTCGTGCCGATGACCTCGAACGACGCGACGGTCTTCGGGTTGAGCTTGAAGCGCCCGTCGAGACCGACGAGCTGGTTGTGGCGCTGGATGAAGTTGTAGCTCGTGGCGAACGCGCCGACCGAAGACTCGCGACCCACGTCGTGCTTGACGCGGAAGACACCGACGTAAGCCTTCTTGTCAACGAATGGCGCGTTCGCCGGGTCGAGCCGCTCGTCCTCGCTGAAGTTTCCGGGTCCGGCGTCCGACGCGAGGATCGTGCCGAAGGTGTTCCTGCCCCGCTTGCCCGTGAGCTTCGCGGCGAACTGCGGCTGGATGATGGCGCGCGTGTGGACAACCGTCTCCTGCGTGTCGAAAATCTCTTTGCCTTCGAGGAAGAAAGGGCGCTTTTCGGGGAAGAAAATGGGAAAACGCTGGTTGGCGGTAATCACCGTCTGATCGGCTTCGACCTGCGCGAAGTCCGGGTTGTAGGTGAAGTCGAGCGTGACGGTCGGCGTCAAAGTGAACTTCGCCGTCACGCCGATGTCGTGGTGGACGGGCTCGTTCAAGAGGCGCGTCCCGTCCGACGTGTTGACGCCGCCGGGCGGCGGCTCCGGCACGGTCGCGCGCACGCGCCTGCCCGTCTCGGAGAGCGTGAGGCTCGGAATCAGGTCGAGCGTGCGCGCGGTCGAGATGCCTTCGAGCCCGTTGATCCTCCCTTCCTGAATGAGCCAGCCGGAGACGTCGCGCGAGAGCGGCATCCACGAGTCGAGTTCGTTGTTGAAGCGCTTGATGCGGCGGAAGACGTGCAAGCCCCACGGCTTGTCCTTGCCCGCCTCGTACTTGAGCGACTTGAAAGGGATCGCCGCCTCGATGACGAAGCCGTCCGACGTGACCGCGCCCTTCGACTGCATCCCGACGAGATCGAAACTGAAGTCCTCGCCGTTCGAGTCGCTGAAGATGGCGTCCGCCTGAATGCCGAGCGGGTTGAAGTCAACCTCGTAAGCCTTGCGCTGATCGTTGAAGGTGTCTATGAAGAGGACGACGTAGTCGTCGTCGAAAATCTCGTCGCGCTTGGCGACGCGCGCGCGCACCTGACCGGGCTCGTCGTAGCAGTGGAAGGCGACGTAGAGGTAGTGCGAGTCATAGCCCATGAACGCCTCGGTCGGGCGCGAGGGCGCGATGTTGTCGCCGGGCTCTGTCTGGTAGAAGTCTTTGAAGGCGGCGGCGTGCTTCCAGATTTCGTCGTCGAGCTTGCCGTCAATCGCCGGGGCTTTGTCGAAGCGCGGGATGCGCAGCGGGCTCGACTTTTCGGGCGGGAGCGTGACGGTGTGGTGCCCGCCCGCCGAGGCGACCTTCTTCGCGGCGTTGACCGTTTCGCGCGTCGTCGAGGTGTCGCTCGTGACGGGCGCGGGCTGCGCGGCGTTGGGCGACTCGCTCTGATTGTTTGCGGGCGTGACGGGCGTCGGCTTCGGCTTCGGCTGCTGCGGGTCTTGACCGGACGACGAGGAGCCTGACGACTGGCCGCCGGACGACTGTTGCTGCTGCCGCGCGTCCGCCTCGCCGCCCGAAGACGCGCGCGACTCGAAGACGACTTCGAGCCGGTTGAAGCTCTGGCGCACGCGCGCGGCGTAGCCTTCGGGCAGCGCGAAAGAGATCACGGCGTCCGCGCCGCGCTGCTCGACGCGCGCCGCGGCGAGAGAGCCGCCGACGGAGCCCGCGACCGCCGCCGCGTCCGCGCGCGGGAGCGTGACGACGAAGCGCGAGCCCTCGCGCCGCGCCGCGTAGTCGTCGAGCGCCGAGTCCGCGGTGACGACGACGCGCCAGCCGTTGGGCGTCCCGCCGCCGCGCATCCCGACGACGCGGCGCGAGCCCGTGGGTCGCGACTCCGCGCCGCGCGCCGCGGCACTCGCGCCCGCGCCCGCCGTCTTGTCTTTGTCGTCGGAGAGGCGCGCGAGCTGTTGAGCGCGTGCGCGCGGCGCGGCGTTGAAGAGGCAGGCGATGATGGCGAGGGGGAAGAGTGCGGTCAGCGTGCGCGTCGTCAGTGGGCTCATCCTGATTGCGCCTTTCGCCGTCGAAAAAGTTCGTCGCGGCTGCTGCTTCCAAGCCGCGGGTCGCGCGGCGCGCAGTCGCGGGCAGAAGCCCACCGACCCGCAACGCGCGCGCACGACCCGCGGCTTGAAACTCGTCGCCGCCGTCAGCCGCCGAAGCTGCGGCGGAAGAGGTAGGACATCTTGATGAAGAAGGTGCGACCGTTGCGGCGGAAGCCCGGCACGAGCTGCCCCGTGAACTGGTCGAAGCCGTTGCGCGTCATGTCGTCGTTGTACCCTACGTAAAAAGCGGTTCCGGGGTTCGGCGTCCAGCCGAGCAAGAACTGACCGCGGGCGCGCGAGTCGAGCGTGTCGTAGTCAACGCGCGCGCGGGCGGCGAGGAATCGCGTGAACTGGTAGGTGGCGCGCGCCGAGTAGATGTTGTCGTCGAACGCCGTGAGACGCGTGTCGTCGCGCACGAGTTGCTGCTTCGTGTAGTCAAGCGAGGTGCGCAGCGCGTTCGACGGCTGATAGACGACCGAGCCCTGTATGTTCCAGAGCTTGCCCGCGCCGGGATCGAGCGGCGCGCCCTGACCGAACCGGAGCGCGGCCGGGCTAACGCGCGGGAATTTGGGACCCGCGCCGAAGTCGAAGTCGAAGACGTGCAGGTCGCGTATGACCTGGAGGAAGAAGTAGTACTGCTTCGCCGGAGTCGTCTCGAAGATGCCGATGAAGCTCGTCTTGTTGGTCGAGCGCTCGGAGTCGGGACCGAAGAACGCGCCAGCCTGAGCGTCGTGGGAGACGCCGTTCGCGTCCGTGCGCGCGGGCAGGCGCTTGGGACCGAACTCCTCTTCGATGAGCCGCTCGTAGGCGCGCCGGTAGCCGACGATGACGGTGCTCTGCTTGTGCAGGCTCAAGCCGAACATCGGCTGGATGTCCCAGCGCTGCGAGCGCCCCTGGAAGTCGGTCGAGTAGTCGAGCGCGGGGTTGAAGCGGTAGGAGATGACCTTGTTCTTCGGCTTGGGCTCGCTGTTCCACCGGGGGTTGGCGCGGAAGACGTTGGTGTTCGTGCGCGTGGTGAAGCCGACGTCGGCGCGGTAGTCGTGCGTGTAGCCCTCGCCGTTGAAGTTCAAGCCGTAGTGACGCTCGCTGTGATCGAAGTTCCACGAGTAGCCGGCGGCGTCGCCGCGGCGATCCACGCTGCGGTTGATCTCCGGGTTGTAGAACGGGCGGTGCGAGCGCGTGCCGACGAGTTGGAAGCTGACGACCGTTTTGGGATCGAGCTTGAAGCGACCGTCGAAGCCCGCCACGTCGTTGTAGCGGTCGGGGAAGTTGTAGGTCGTGGCGATGAAGCCGAGCGAGTTCTCGCGCCCCACGTCGCGCTTGAGGCGCAGGACGCCGATGGTCGCGTTCCGGTCAACGAACTTGTCGAAGAAGTGCTGGAAGCTTACGGCGCGCGCGGCGCGGATGTCGGGCGTCGCGCCGCTGATGACGAAGAGGCGGCGCTCGTTCAGCTCGTCCTCGCTGAAGTTGCCGGGCGCGTTGTCGGAGGCGACGAGCAGACCGAAAGTGTTGCGCCCCTCCTTGCCCGTGAGCTTCACGGCGTAGTCCGGGTCAACGATGGCGCGCGTGTGGACGATGGTGATCGGCGACTGGAAAATCTCCTTGCCTTCGAGGAAGAACGGTCGCTTCTCCTCGAAGAAGATCGGGAAGCGCTGGTTCGCCGTCACGACCGTCGCGTCCGCCTCGACCTGCGCGAAGTCGGGGTTGAACGCGGCGTCGAGCGTGACGGTGGGCGTGATGCCGTACTTGACGGTGAGACCGGGATCGAGCTTGACCGGCTCGTTCAGGATGCGACCGGGCAGGAACGCGGGCGGCTCACCGAGCACGACCGGCGCGAAGGCGCGCGCGCGCCTGCCCGTCTCGGAGACCGTGAGGCTCGGCACGAGCTCCAGCGTGCGCTCGGTCGAGATGCCTTCGAGCCCGTTGATGTAGCCCTCTTGGATGAGCGTGCCGGAGACTTCGCGCGAGAGCGGCATCCACGAATCCAGCTCCGTGTTGAAGCGCTGGATGCGGCGGAAGACGTGCAAGCCCCAGAGCTTGTCTTTCCCGGCGGTGTAGCGCAGCGACTTGAAGGGGATCGCCGCCTCGACCGTGTAGCCGTCCGAGGTCAACATCCCCTTCGAGACGTGCACGAAGTCTATGCTGAAGTCTTCGCCCGATCCTTCCGTGCGCACGGCGTCGGCTTGGACGCCGAGCGGGTTGAAGAAGAACTCGACCGCCTTGCGCTTGTCGTTGTAGGTGTCCAGATAGACGCCGATGAAGTCGTCGTCAAAAATGTTATCGCGCTTCGCGATGCGCGCGCGCACCTGACTGGGATCGTCGTAGGCGTGGAACGCGAGATAGAGGTACTTCGAGTCGTAGCCGATGAAAGCCTCCGAGGGCTTCGACGGGGCGATGTTGTCGCCCGGCTGCACCTGGTAGAAGTCTTTGAAGACGGCGGCGTGCTTCCAGATTTCGTCGTCGAGCTTGCCGTCAATCGCCGGGGCTTTGTCGAAGCGCGCGATGCGTATGGGCTGCGACTTCTCCGCGGGCAGCGTGATGACGCCGGAGGTCGTGCGGATCGTGCGCCCGCCCGCCGCGGCGTTCGACGAGCCGGGAGTCGGGTTCAACTGCTTCCGCTCGTCGGACGTGACGGGCGTCGTGCCCGTCGCGGCGGCGTCGGGGGCGGTCGCGGCGCTCGGATCGGCTGCCGGCTTCGCGACGGGCGAGGCGGGCGGCGTCGGCGTGACGGACTGCGCGAGCGCGCAGACGGCGAGCGCAGTCAGGTAAAGAGTGGCGACGAGGATTTTCATGATTTCCGACGAGACTAGCTAACGCGGGACTTCTTCGGGCGGGAGACTTGACCGAAGCAGACCTTCCGGAGAGCTTCCGGCTGCACCTCACACGCGGGGAAGCGGCGTCGCATCCGTTGGACGCCGCCCCCGCCAAAATGTTTCCACCTTTTTCTTCGCGACCTAGCCGCGCGGCGCGAGGCGGACGCTGCCGTTGACGCCGCTGACGGTGATGGGCGTGCCGCCCGCGCCGACACGCGCGCGGAAGTTCGTGCGGGTCGCGTTGCCGATCATCGTCACGCCGGGCAGGTCTGCGTTGACCGCGCCGTTGACGCCGCTCACCGAAAGGTCTGCGTTCACGGCGTCGGCGAAGCGCAGCTCGACGTGACCGTTGACGCCGCTCACGCGCACGCCGCGCTCGCCGAGGTCGGCGATCGTCATCGTGACGCGACCGTTCACGCCGTCAATGTCCGTGTAGCCGCGCGCGCGCGCGACCTCGACCGCGCCGTTGATGCCGGAGAGGTGCACCGCGCCGTCGATCTCGCCGACCGTCGCGCGACCGTTGATGCCGCTCGCCGTCAGTTCGACGCTGCGCGGGATCTTCACCCACACGCGCTGCCGAACGTCGTGGCGCTCGCCCCGCCAGCCGTGATCGTTGTCGCGCTCGCCGCGCACGACGAGACCGGAGGCGGTCTGCTCGACGACGACCTTGTGGTAGTCGAGGTCTTCGCGCGTGCGCGCGGAGCGGACGACGTAAACCTCGGCGGCGCTGCCCGCGCTCGTTTCCACGTCAACCGAGCCGTTCAAGCCGGAGAGCCGCACCTGCGCGCCGGGCGCGAGCGTGTAGCTCTGCCGGAACTCGTCGCGCTCCGTGAACTCCGCGTCGTCGTCGTAGCGCTTGCGCTTCTCCTGCTTGTCGTCCTGCGCGGCGCGCGCGACCGTGCCGAGCGACGCGCGCCGGGCGGCGAACTGCGGGAGCGCGACGGCGGCGAGCGCCGCGAGAATCGTCAGCGACAAAATTCTGAGTCTCATGTTCCTCGGTGCCTCCAGTGGAGCATTCTCGCGTAAAAAATCTCCGCGCCGGATTCGCGCGCGCGGGTCGCACGCGGCGCGCGCCGCGTCACTCGCCCGCGCGGCGGA
>JAIVGV010000387.1 GCA_020201365.1 Acidobacteriota bacterium | reverse complement strand
GTTGAGGGCGGGCTCGCGCGAGACGAGGCTCTGCGCGCGATGACGATCCGCCCGGCGGAGCTCTTCGGCGTCGAGAACCAGCTCGGCACGATTGAGGCGGGCAAGATCGCGAACTTAACGGTCACGCGCGGCGACATCTTCGCGCGCGACCGGCGCATCGCCTACGTCTTCATTGACGGTCGCCCGGTCGATCTCAAGCCGCAGCCTCCGGCGGGCGGCGGCGGCGGAGCAAACGCTGCGGGCGTCTCCGGTCAGTGGTCTCTGCGCGTCACGCTGCAACAGGGGCAGCCCGACAAGAGCGTGACGCTCTCGCTCCGTCAGGAGGGCGAGCGCATCAGCGGCTCGATGCAGGGCGACCTCGGCACGGCGCAGATCGCGAACGCCTCGGTCGGCGCCGCGGGCGACATCAAGTTCACCGCCCCCGTCACGTCGGGCGGTCAGACGACCGAGGCGACGTTTACGGGCACGGTCACCGGCAACGAGATGCGCGGCGAGGTGACGACCGTCGGCGCGGGCAACGGCACGTTCTCCGGCACGCGCTCGGGAGGCGCGACGCCGCAGGGCGGCGGTCGTCCGCCGGGCAGCGCGGGCGCGGCGGGCGCGGGCGCGCCGGGCGCTGCCGCCGCCGCGACCGATCTCTCCGGCACGTGGACGCTCGCGATCAACCTCAACGGGCAGAACGTCCCCGCGACGCTCGCGCTGCGGCAGGAGTCGAACCGCCTGTCCGGCACTTTCCAGAGCCAGCTCGGCACGACCGACATCGCGAACGGCTCGGTCGGCGCCGACGGCTTCCGCTTCACCATCATCCTCAGCGTGCAGGGGCAGTCGCTCGAAGCGACGTTTACGGGCACGGCGAGCGGCAACTCGATGAGCGGCACCGCCAGCTCCGCGCAAGGCAGCGCGCCCTTCACGGGGACGCGACCCGGGGCGTGATTCAAGTGACAAGTGATGAGTGACAAGTGACGAGCAAATCCGCTTCTCCCTCTTACTCGTCACTTGTCACGCGTCACCGCTTTTCATTGGAGTAGAAAAACGATGAGAAAACTATTTGCACTCCTAGTTTCAATCGCGACTGTCGTCGCTTCTTTCGGCGGCGCGACCGCGAGCGCGCAGCGGCGCACCCCGCAGCGCACGCAGCCCGCACCGACCAAACCCGAGTCGGGCACGCCTTCGGCGGCGGAAGCCCCGCCCACGGCGTCCGCGGCGGGCGATCTCCTGATCCGCAACGCGACGATCCTGACTGCCTCGCACGGCACGTTAGAGAACTCCGACATCCTCGTCCGCAAGGGCAAGATCGCGGCGGTCGGTCGCAACCTCTCGGCGGGCGAGGGCGTGAAGGTCGTTGACGCGAGCGGAAAGTTCGTCACGCCGGGCATCATTGACTGCCACTCGCACTCGGCGATTGACGCGATCAACGAGGGCACGCTCTCCGTCACCTCGATGGTCAGAATCCGCGACGTGATGAACCCGACCGACATTGACGTCTATCGCGCGCTCGCCGGGGGCGTCACCGCGCAGAACACGCTGCACGGCTCGGCGAACACCATCGGCGGGCAGAACGCGGTCGTCAAGATGAAGTACGGGCGCCCGATCAACGAGTGGTTCTTCGGCGCGCCGCCGGGCATCAAGTTCGCGCTCGGCGAGAACGTCAAGCGCTCGAACAACCAGAACTTCATCATCGTCGGTCAGCCGCAAGCCCCGCGCCGCTACCCCGCGACGCGCATGGGTCAGGAGGAAGTGATCCGCGACGCCCTGACGCGCGCGCGCAACTACAAGCGCGACTGGGACGACTACCGCGCCGCGCAGTCGAGGGGCGACCGCAACGCCATCCCGCCGCGCCGCGACTTGCAGCTCGAAGCGCTCGTCGAGGTGCTCGAAGGCAAGCGCTTCGTCCACGCGCACAGCTACCGCTCGGACGAGATGCTGATGCTCATGAACATCGCCGAGGAGTTCGGCTTCCGCATCAAGACTTTGCAGCACGTCCTTGAGGGCTACAAGATCGCGCCGGAGATCGCGCGCCACGGCGCGGGCGCTTCCGCCTTCGCGGACTTCTGGGGCTACAAGCTCGAAGCCTACGACGCGATCCCCTACGACGTGGCGATCATGACGAGGGCGGGCGTCGTCTCGACCGTCAACTCTGACGACGCCGGTCGCGCCCGGCGCCTGAACATCGAGGCGGCGAAGATGATGAAGTACGGCGGGCTCACCGAGCAGGAGGCTTTGCGCACCGTCACTTTGAACGCCGCGATCCAGCTCGGCATAGACAACCGCACCGGCTCGATTGACGTCGGGAAGGACGCCGATCTCGTGATCTGGAACGGTCACCCCTTGAGCGTCTATTCGCGCGTGGATCAGACCTACATCGAGGGCGAGCTGTTCTTCGACCGCGAGCAGGACATCAAGAACCGCGCGGCGCTCGAACGTGAACGACAGGAACTCGAAAAAGCCGAGCCGAACCAAGCGCCCTCCGGCGCACCGGCGGGCGCGCCCCAGCGCGGCAGGCGACCCGGCTCGCAGGACGACGACGACGGCGACGGAGGTAACAACTGATGAACAGGCAAACGACTCACACGAACTCCGTCGCGCACGTTAGTCGTGTTCTCTGTGCGACGCTCTTCGTCGCGCTCGCGAGTCTCGCCGCGGTCGCGCAGCAAGCGTCGAGCAACATGGGTCCCGCTTTCCAGTCGGGGACGCCCGGCACGTTCGCCATCCGCGGCGCGCACATCTTTCCGGTGTCGGGTCCGGACATCGAGAACGGCACGGTCGTCATCTCGAACGGGAAGATCGCGGCGGTCGGCGCGAACGTCTCCGTCCCGGCGGGCGCACACGTCATTGACGGGCGCGGTCTCTCCGTCTATCCCGGCATGATCGATCTCGGCACTTCGATAGGACTCATCGAGATCACGGAGCAGGGCGCGACCGGCTGGGTGGACACGCAGGAGGTCGGCGAGCTGAACCCGAACGCGAAGGCGTTCTACGGCATCAACCCGCACAGCTCGCACGTCGCCGTGACGCGCGTCAACGGCGTGACGACCGTCCTGAGTTCGCCGCTCGGCGGTCTCGTCTCCGGCCAGTCGGCGCTCATCAACCTGCTCGGCTCGACCGCGCCCGAGATGGCGGTCGAGCGCTTCGCCGCGCTCGTCGTCAACTACCCGCGCACGGGCTTCGGCGGCGGCTTCTTCGCCTTCCAGCAGCAGCCGCAGGGCGCGGACGCCGCCACGCAGCGCGACCGCCAGCTCGAACAGATCAGGAAACAACTGCGCGACGCCGACGCCTACGCGCGCGCCGTTGACGCCGCGAACGCCGACCCGAAACTCCCGCGCGCCGAGCGCGACGTGGTGCTCGAATCGCTCGTGCCTTACGTGCGCGGGCAGAAGCCCGTCATCTTCCGCGCCGACCGCGACGCGGACATCCGCGGCGCGGTGCGCTTCGCCGAAGAGCTCAAGCTGAAGCCGATCATCCTCGGCGGCAACGACTCCTGGAAGGCGGCGCAGTTCCTCAAAGAGCACAACGTCCCCGTGATCTTAACGGGCGTGCTCGATCTGCCGTCGCGCGAGGACGACCCTTACGACGTGATGTACGAGTGCGCGTCGAAGCTCCAGCAGGCGGGCGTGCAGTTCGCCATCTCGACGGGCGACACGGCGTCTGACGTGCGCACGCTCCCCTACCACGCGGGGATGGCGGCGGCGTTCGGTCTGCCGAAGGCTGAGGCTTTGAAGGCGGTGACTCTGTACCCGGCGCAGATCATCGGCTACGGCAACCAACTCGGCTCGCTCGACGTGGGGAAGATTGGCAACGTCGTCGTCACCGACGGCGACCTCCTGGAAGCGCGCACCAACATCCGCCACCTCTTCATCAACGGTCGCGAAGTCCCCTTGGTGAGCAAGCACACGGAGCTTTACGACGCCTTCAAGAACCGGAAGTAACGGAGAAGGTCGGAAGTAGGAACGCGGAACGATGGACTGAAAAGCGCTTGCCCTCAGTCCGTCGTTCCGCGTTCGTGTGTCCGCGTCTCCGCAGTTTTTACTTCACCGTTCCGCGTTCCTACTTCGCCGCCCCTTGGATGAACGACGCCACGTCGCGCTTGAGCTGCGCGAGCGAGGGGCGGTCGATGTACATCATGTGCCCGGCTTCGTAGTAGCGGAGCGTGACGTTGTTGCGCAAGGAGGGGTCGAGCCCCATGTGGTCGAGCGTGTAGCGCGCGGCGAACTGCGGCGTGGCGAGATCGTAGTAGCCGCAGCCGACGAAGAGGTGCATGTAAGGGTTCTTCTCGA
This sequence comes from Acidobacteriota bacterium, assembly GCA_020201365.1. Classification (GTDB taxonomy): domain Bacteria; phylum Acidobacteriota; class Blastocatellia; order Pyrinomonadales; family Pyrinomonadaceae; genus JAIVGV01. The sequence continues at coordinate 2,032 of JAIVGV010000387.1, read as the reverse complement.
ACGCGCTCGCGAGCGAGACGGACGTGTCGGCGTAAGAATTATCCGCGCCGAAGTCCCAGCGCCCGACGCCGCCGCCGAGGATGTAGTATTCGAGATCGGAGCGGAAGCCCAGCTCGGTGCGCACGTAGTCGTTGAACGTCGCCGTGTAGGGCGGGCGGATCGCAGCCATCGAAGGATCGAAGTCGGGCGTCTCGCCGACGCCGGACGAGTCCGTGCCCTTGAACCTGCCGTCGAGGCGACCGACGGTGCGCCGCTCCGAGCGCAGCAGCTCCTTGTCGAAGTGCTGAATCTCTATGCGCGCGTCCGACTGCTCGACGTACTCGCGGCTCAAGCCCGTCAGGCGCGCGACCTTCTCGACCAGCTCGCGCCGCTCGGCGTCCGAGAGCTTGTCGCCCTTCGCGAGCAGCGTCGTGTACTCGCCCGCGGCGAAGCGCTCGGACTCTTCGACCGCGCGTCGCAAATCTTTCTGTAGATCGGGCGCGAGCTTGTGGTGATACCAAGCAATCGCCGTGTAGGTCGGCAGAAATAGGATGTACGGCAGATCGTTCCCGCGTGCGAAGCGCGCGGTCTGGAAGTTCATGATCGTGGAGATGAGGATGATGCCGTTAAACGCGATGCCGTGCTCGATGAGGTAGCCCGAAAGACCGGAGGCGCGCGTCGTGCCGTAGCTCTCGCCGACGAGGAAGAGCGGCGAAGTCCAGCGCTCGCTCTTCGTTAAGTAAAGGCGGATGAACTCGCCGACCGACTGGATGTCGCCTTGCAGACTGAAGTAACGCTGCGCGAGATCGGGGCGCGCGGCGCGGCTGTAGCCGGTGCCGACCGGGTCTATGAAGACGATGTCGGTCATGTCGAGCCACGTCTCGTCGTTGTCCACGAGGCGGAACGGCGGCGCGGGCATCTCGCCGTTCTCCTTCATCTCGACGCGGCGGGGACCCAAAGCGCCCATGTGCAGCCAGACGGACGCGGAGCCGGGCCCGCCGTTGAAGGAGAACATGAGCGGGCGGCGCGCTTTGTCGGCGACGCCGTCGAGCGTGTAAGCCATGTAGAAGATGCGCGCCTCGGTCTCGCCCGTCGCGGCGTTGCGGAGCGGCATCACTCCTGTGGTCGTCGTGTAGTTGAGCGTGCGCCCGCCGACGCTGGCGGAGTGGTGCGTGACGACGGGCGGCGAGTCCAACATGGCCGGATCGCTGGGCGTGGGCGACGGGCGCGCGCCCGGCTGTGCGCCCTGACCGCCCGGCTGTTGCGCGCCTTGCTGTTGCTGCGCGTCGGGTCTCTGCTGCGCGTCCGCGCCGCCGCGACGACCCGTCCGCTGCGCTTCCTGAGAGCGCGCGAGAGTCGGCAGGGCCGCGAGCGTCGCGCAGAGGATTAATGACGACGCGGCGAGGAAGAATTTTTCGGCTGTCGGAGCGGCGGGGGCGTGGGTCTGCATTTTCGGCGGTGCCTCCTCACGAGTCTTGGCGAAGTTGTCTGTTGGCGAAGTTAAAAAGATTCACCGCAGAGGCGCGGAGGACTCGCAGAGGTCGCGCAGAGAGAACTTTTCTTCTCTGCGTTATCTCTGCGCGAACTCTGCGCCTCTGCGGTGAACGCAAGGTCGAGCACTATTCAGGTAGAAGCCGACCGGATCGCTAACGCTACTGCTGATCCTGCCCAGCCATCTGTCGCGGCGCGCCGCCCAACTCCTTGAGCAGTTCGGCGACGGCGGCTTCGAGCTGCCGGTCGCGACCCGCGAGGTTGTCTTCGGGCGCGTTGTCCACGCGGATGTCGGGCTGGACGCCGTAGTTCTCCATGTTCGTGCGCGTCTTGTCGGCGAGGAAGACGCCGACGCCGGGCGTGCGAGCCGTGGAGCCGTCGATCAGCGAGTAGCTCCCCGTGCCGATGACCGCGCCCATCGTCGGCGTGCCGACGAGCTTGCCCAAGCCCAGAGCGCGGAAGCCCGCCGGGAACATCTCGGCGTTCGACGCGGAGCGCCAGTTCTGCAGGACGACTTTGGGTCCGAAGAAGCCCGCGAACGGTCGTCCCTGCGCTTCAGTCC
>JAIVGV010000571.1 GCA_020201365.1 Acidobacteriota bacterium | reverse complement strand
AGGTTAATCCGCTCAGCCGACTGCCCCGGCAACAGCGTCTGGTGATGGCGGTGCGCGGCGGCGCGGGCGTCGGCAAGTCGCACTTCGTCCGCACGATGGCGGACGCCGGACTCGGTCGCCTCTGCATCTTCGACGTGGAGCGCAAGACGCGGCTGCTGAAAGGCAACGGCACCGTCTTCGACGGGCTCGAAGTCGAACACCCGGACGAGCTGCCGGAGTTCATCGACTGGGCTCTGTCGGGCGAGGGGCGCGAGCGCAACTACGGCTGCTTCGCGCTCGACTCCTGGGCGGGCTACTTCTCCGCCAAACACAGCGAGACGATCTCGGCGGTGCGCGAGCGCACTGACGATCAACTCGCTCAGCCTTCGGCGGAAGAACTCGCGGCGGATCAGATGGTCTTGCAGGGCGTGCTGCGCCGTCTGTGCATCGAGTCGGGCAAGTCTGTCGTGATCGTCGATCAGATTCCGGCGAAGGGCAAGGAGGCGAAGGAGGACAACGAGGTCGGGCGCGTGCTGCCGATGACGGCGAGCGGTCTCGAATATTTCGTGGACATCATGGTCGAGGTCTCCTTGCAGGAGCGCGACGGCGAGATCGTCCGCGTCTTCCAGGTCGTCAAGTCGAACAGCCCGGCGTTCGAGGTCGGCTTCGAGCTGACGGGCGAAGTCTCCTTCTCGGATTTTCTCGAACACATGAAGCGCGAACACGGCACGGAGATTCCGATGGAAGCGCCGCGTCCCGTGACCGTGCCGGAGACGATTGAGGAGAAGCCACAGCCTCTCACGCTCGTGCAGCCGCAGATGACGATCCAGGACTTGATCGCGAAGGCGACGAAGCACGGCTTCAAGGAGGCTGACATCGTGACGGGCGCGAAGGTCTATCACAACCAGCCGAACATCTACCGCCTCACGCCCGAACAGATCGCGGACATTGATCGCCGCCTCACCGCGCGCATCGAGAAGATGAAGGCGCAGGCAGCGGACGCGTCGTCGAGCCAGCCGACCACGACCGCAAAACCGGCTCCTGCGCGCAACGTCCGTCGAGCCTGAGCGCGGAGCAACTACCCCGCCCGCGTCGGGCGAAACGAAAGGCGCAGAGTCATGCTCGACTCTGCGCCTTTTAGTTTCTACACGTCGCACTTCTCTTCACCAGCCGCGTTGAATCTCCCAGCGGTCAACGACGCGCCCCGCTTCGAGCACGTGGTAGAACGGGTGCTGCGCCGCGGTCAGGCACGAGTGGTTCGCGAGCACGCGCAGCCGCGTCCCGACGCGCAGACTTTCGAAAGTCTCCTCGTCATCAACCTTGATCTGCCCGTGCTCCTGCGAGACCTCGCCGACGCGCAAGCCCGTCTCCTTCCCTTCCAAGTCGAGCACGTGCCCGTAGCCGCAGCCCGCGTCCAGCTCGCACGCGCCGCGATCCTTCGAGAGCGCGATTGCGCCCGCGTCAATGACGACCTTGCGGTGCGTGCGATCTCTGTGGACGACGGAGGCGAGGACGGTGAGCGCGCAGTCGTCGAAGCGGCAGCTTCCGAGCGTGGCTTGGAAGGCGTCGAAGAAGATGTAGTTGCCGGGTCGAATCTCGGTGACGCCTTCGAGGTGATCCACCGCCGTGATCGTCGGCGTCGAGCCGATGCTCACGGCGGGGGTTTCGACGCCGTCGCGCCGCAGCGACTCGGCGAAGTCGCGCATCAGATCGCGCTCGTGGCGCGCTACCGTCAAGACTTCTTCGGCGCTCTTGCAGTGGTACGAGTGCCCCGCGTGCGTGAGTATGCC
>JAIVGV010000386.1 GCA_020201365.1 Acidobacteriota bacterium | reverse complement strand
TCGCGGAAGCGCTCGGAGCCCCAGAAGGTCATGACCATCAGGCGCGTCATGTAGATCGCGGTGAGCGCCGCCGTGATCGCGGCGACGAGCCAGAGCGCCTGACCCGCGCCGGAAGGGATCGCGCGGGCTTCGGTGCTCCACGTCTTCCAGAGGATTTCGTCCTTCGAGAAGAAGCCGGAGAGCAGAGGGAAGCCGCTGATGGCGAGCCAGCCGACGGCCATCGTCGCGAACGTGACGGGCATGTACTTCTTCAAGCCGCCCATCCGGCGCATGTCCTGCTCGTGGTGCATCCCGTTGATGACGGAGCCGGAGCCGAGGAAGAGCAGCGCCTTGAAGAAGGCGTGCGTCATGACGTGGAAGATCGCCGCGACGAACGCCCCGACGCCGCACGCGAGCATCATGTAGCCGAGCTGCGAGACGGTGGAGTAGGCGAGGACTTTCTTGATGTCGTTCTGCGCCAGCCCGATGGTCGCGGCGAAGATCGCCGTCGCCGCGCCGATGACGGCGACGATGAACATGGCGGACGGCGCGTGCGAGAAGATCGCGGAGCAGCGGACGATCATATAGACGCCCGCCGTGACCATCGTCGCGGCGTGGATGAGCGCGGAGACGGGCGTCGGACCCGCCATCGCGTCGGGCAGCCAGACGTAGAGCGGGATCTGCGCGGACTTGCCCGTCGCGCCGATGAAGAGCAGCAGCGCGGCGGACGTGACGCCGCCGGCGACGAGCGCGTGCCACGTGAAGGGCTCGACGGGCATACGCGAGATCGCGGCGAGCGCGCTGTGGACAACCGCGCCGCCGGTTATCTGCGCCGACTTGTCGAAGAAGCTGACAGAGCCCGTCAGGAAGAAGACGAGCATGATGCCGAGCACGACGCCCCAGTCGCCGACGCGGTTGGCGACGAACGCTTTTTTCGCCGCGTCGCCGGCTTCTTTGCGGTCAATGTAGTAGCCGACGAGCAGGTAAGAGCAGAGCCCGACGCCCTCCCAGCCGACGAACATCAAAAGCAGGTTGTCGGCGAGGACGAGCGTCAGCATCATGAACATGAACAGGTTGAGGTAGGCGAAGAAGCGGTAGAAGCTCCGGTCGCCGTGCATGTACCCGGTCGCGAAGAGGTGTATGAGGAAGCCGACGAACGTGACGAAGCAGACGTAGATGCCCGACAGCCTGTCCATCGCGAAGCCGAAGTCTGCGCGGAACGTGCCGACTTCGAGCCACGTCCAGAGGTGCTTGACGACGGGCGCGTTCGACGTGAGCGCCGCGCCCTGCGAGCCGGCGAAGGCGAGGAGGAAGGCGACGACCGCCGAGATAGCGACCGAGCCGCAGGCGACGACGCCGATGAACGTCTCGCTGCGGACGCGGCGCCCGACGAGCCAGCAGATCGCCGCCCCGACGAGCGGCGCGAAGATGATGATCGGGAGCAGATTGTTAACCATGCCGATTGCTCTGCCGGCTCACTTCCTCGAACGTCCCCGCAGGTCTCTCCGCGAACCGACGACTGAGCCGCCTCGCGTCACATCTTCAGAATGCTCGCGTCGTCCACGTCCAAAGACTCGCGGTTGCGGAAGACGGTGATGATGATGCCCAAGCCGACGGCGGCTTCGGCGGCGGCGACCGTCATGACGATGAAGACGAAGAGCTGTCCGGTCGCGTCGCGGAAATAACTGGAGAAGGCGACGAAGGTCAGGTTCACGGCGTTGAGCATCAGCTCGATGCACATGAACATGCCGATGACGTTGCGCTTGATGATGACGCCCGCCACGCCGACGGTGAAGAGCACCGCCGACAGAGCCAGAAACCAGGAGAGCGGGATCGGAACCATTCAGTCTCTCTCCCTCCTGTGCGGCGCGTCCGAGAGTCCGAGCGCGCGCTCGGCTTCGTCGGTCGTGTTCGTGACGACCGCGCCCGCGTCGCTCACCTGTTCGGGCGTGATCGCCTGACGCGGGAGCACCTGCGCGCCGGGCACGAGCAGGTCGGTCGGTCGCAGGACGGACGCGCGCCGCGCGAGCGTCATCGCGCCGACGATCGCCATGAGAATCAAGAGCGACGTGATTTCAAAAGGCAGCAAATAGTAGGTGAACAGACCCGCGCCGATGTTCGCCGTCAAGCCCGTGTTGGCGGGCGCGGCGAGGTTGGCGCGCTCGGCGCCCGCGTCGTGGACGAAGTAGATGACGAACGCGGCTTCCGCGAAGAGGACGGCGGCGAGCAGGACGGCGCCGGGGGCGAGCAGACGCATCCGCGCGGGTCTTCTTTCCACCTCCTCGACGTTCAAAAGCATGATGACGAAGACGACCAAGACCATGATCGCGCCCGCGTAAACGATGACCTGCACGGCGGCGATGAACGGCGCGGCGAGCAGGATGTAGAGCCCCGCGAGCGAGAGGAAGACGAAGACGAGCGAGATCGCCGCGTAGAGCGGGTTGCGCTGCGTGACGACCGAGACAGCCGCGCCGACCGCGAGCAGGAAGAGCGCGGCGAAGAGCGCGTAGCCGACCCAGTCGGCGGAGACGGCGAGCGTGGTCGTCATTGCGAACATAAAGATCGAACGCGGTGGTCGTCAGTCAGTCGCGCCGCTAGCTCGGCAGCCAGAAGTAGTAAGCCGTCGCGGTGAGCAACACGTTCAAGATCGCGGCGGGGAGCAGGAACTTCCAGCCGAAGTTCATCAACTGATCGAAGCGGAAGCGCGGGAGCGTCCCGCGCAGCCAGATGTAGAGGAACAAAAAGAAGATTACTTTGATCAGAAAGTAGAAGAGACCGAGCCCAGGGAGCTGCGCCACGCCGGGTCCGTTCCAGCCGCCCAGGAAGAGCGTCGTCGCGAGCACGGAGACCGTCAGCATGTTGACGTACTCCGCCATGAAGAAGAGCGCGAACTTCAAGGCGCTGTACTCGGTGTGGAATCCGGCGACGAGTTCCGTCTCAGCCTCCGGCAGATCGAACGGCACGCGGTTCGTCTCGGCAATCGCGGAGATCAGGTAGATGACGAAGCCGATCACCTGCGGGAACCAGCGGAACAGATTCCAGTGCATCCCGTACCAGCCGGATTGTTGGTGGACGATCTCCCACAGATCGAGCGTGCCCGACATCATCACGACGCCGACGAGTGAGAGCCCCAAGGACAGCTCGTAAGAGATCAACTGCGCCGACGCGCGCAGCCCGCCGAGCAGACTGAACTTGCTGTTCGAAGACCAGCCCGCGAGCGCGACGCCGTAGACGCCGACCGAAGTGATCGCGAGCACGTAGAGCAGCGCCACGTCGAACTGTGCGATGGTCAGGCGCACCGTGCCGAGGAAGGGGAGCGTCACGTCGGGTCCGAACGGATAGACGATCATGGACATCAGCGCGGCGGTGATGGCGATGACGGGGGCGAGGAAATAGACGAAGCGCGTCGCCTTGTCGGGGACGATCTCCTCTTTCAGAATAAATTTCAGCAAGTCCGCGAACGGCTGTAAGACGCCGCCGTAGCCGACGCGGTTGGGACCCAGGCGCCCCTGTATGAAGCCGAGCACGCGCCGCTCCGCCAACACCGTGTACGCTACCAGCATCAGCACGGCGACGAACGTCACGTTGATCGCCACGAACTTGCCGAGCGCGTAGATGTAAGGGTTATTCCAGTCCATAGAGGCAAACGATGAAGTCTGAACGATGAACGATGAACTGCTGAAAAGTGCCGAGCCGTGAATCCCGCGGCTCGCGCTTTTGGTTTTACTTCATCGTTCCGCGTTCTTACTTCCGACTTGCTTTTCAGTCTCCCGACGCCGCGACCGTCGCGCGGCGCAGGCTCGGATCGACCGTCAACTGGTAGAGCGGCGAGACGAGCACGGTCGGCGGCTTCGGGTTGCCGGCGTAGAGCAGTTGGAACTGCGGCGTCTTGCCGGTCAGCGTGCCGGGTTTGAATAACTCGTGACCGATGGGCGGCGTCGCCTGATCCTTGTCGTCCGTCGCGATTAAAGATTCGACGCGGCGTCGCAGCGTCAACGTCTGCCCCGTCACGTCGCGCTCGCCCGTCGCGTGCTTCGCCTGCGCGGGCTTCGACTCGTCCTTGAGCGCCGGGTAGCGCATCCCCTCGTATGCGGCGACGCCGCGCGCGATGTCGGCGAAGACGCGGCTCGCCGACATCTGATAGCCGAAGTCAACGCCCATCTCGCGCGCGATGGCGTCGGTGATCATCCAGTCCGGGCGAGACTGCGCGACGGGCGGGATTGACTGGCGGACGCGCTGCACCTGCCCGGCGTTGTTCGTGAACGTGCCGTCGGTCTCGGCGAACGACGCGGCGGGCAGCACCACGTCGGCGTAACGGGTCGTCTCCGTCTCGAACATCTCCTGCACGACGAGGAAGTCCAGTTTCGAGAGCGCGTCCTCGCGACCCGCGAGGTGAAGCGGCAGGAAACTGCCGGCGACGTACATCGCGCGGATCGAGTCTCCACACGCGGCGAGCATTGCGGCTGCGTCGAGCCGACCAGACATCATGCCGAGGTCGTGGACGCCGACGCTGTTGTTGAAGAGCGGCAGCGGGTGGAAGAGGAGGCGCGGGTTCGCAGCGTTCCCGGTGCCGCCCGACGCCTTGAAAGAAGAGGGGAGCTGTGCGAGCACAGCCTGCGCCGCGGCGCTCAACTCGCCGCCGAAGAGTATGACCACCTCGCCCTGCGTCGCGCCGATCAAATTCCGCGCGTCGGCGAGCGCGCGTGCTTCGACGCCGAGCTTGCCCGCGGCGAGTTCAACCGCACCTTCGTCGGCGAGCGCGAGCACGACCGCGTCCTCCGAGCCGCGGTTGATGTGGACGAACTGCGCCGCCTGTTCTTTGAGACGGATGGGCGTGCGGTTGAAGATGACGAGCTTCGCGCCGCCGTTGCGCACCGCCTGACGTATGTAGCGACCCGTCAAAGGCTGCAACTCTTCGGGCTCGCCGCCGATGAGCACGATGGTCTTGGCGTCGCGGATGCCCTTGTGCGTCGCGATTCCGCCGCCGAGGTTCGCGAAGAAGGACGCGAGCGAGAAGGCGTCCGTCGCCGTGTAGTTCTCCGTCTTGATGACCTCGCGCGCGAAGCGGAGCAGCGCGTAGTTCGCCTCGTTCGTCAGTCTGGGGCTGCCGACGACGGCGAAGCCCTCGCCGCCGTAAGCCGAGCGCGCCGCCTCGAAGCCTTCGGCGACATAGTGCAAAGCCTCGTCCCACGTCGCGGGCACGAGACGCCCGCCCTTCTTATAGCGGATCAACGGCGTCTTGAGCCGCTCTTCGTGGTTGACGAACGGGTGCGCGAAGCGCCCCTTGATGCAGAGGAACTCGCCGTTGATGCCGTTGACGTAGCGGTCGCGCGCCACCGAGCGCATGACCTCGCCCGCGCGGCTCCCGAGCGACATCTGGCAGCCGTCGGAGCAGAACGTGCAGGTCGTCACCGTCTGCGAAAGCTCCCACGGTCGCGCCTGGTGTCGGTAGGTCGCGTCGAGCAGCGTCCCCGTCGGGCAGACCTCGATGCAGTTGCCGCACTGGGAGCAGTTGAGCCAGCCGTCGTAGGTGCCGATGACGGTGTTGACGCCGCGACCGCCAGCCTCGATGGCGTCCTCGCCCATCCACTCGTCGCAGACTCTCGTGCAGCGCTTGCAGAGGATGCAGCGCTGCGTGTCGTTGGCGACGACGGGCGACAAAAACTTTTCGGGGTAGGCGTTCTTGCGCTCGCGGAAGCGCTCTTCGAGACCGCCCCAGTCGAAGACCATCTCCTGGAGTTCGCACTCGCCGCCGCGGTCGCAGACGGGGCAGTCGAGCGGGTGGTTGGCGAGCAGGAACTCGACCATCCCGCGCCGCGCCTTCTCGATCTCCTCGCTCTCGGTCGTCACGATCATGCCGTCCGTGCAGGTGATCGTGCACGAGGTCTGAAGTTTCGGCATCTTCTCGATGCGCACGAGGCACATGCGGCAAGAGGCTTGCAGCGCGAGGTCTGCGTAGTAGCAGAACGACGGGACCGCGTGACCGTGCTCGCGGCACACGTCAATGAGCCGCGCCCCTTTGGGGGCTTGATAGTCGTTGCAGGTCGTGCCGGCGACCGCGCGCTCCGGCTGGTTGCCGGCGAGGTGCTTTCTGAAGTCTTCGGGGAACTTCTTGATCGCCGACTGGATGGGCCACGCCGCCGCGTCGCCGAGCGGGCAGAAACTCTTGCCCTCGATGTTGTCGCACAGATCGAGCAGCAGTTGCGCGTCGTCGGGCTGCCCCTCGCCGCGGGCGATTCGTTTGAAAACTTTGACGAGCCAGTCCGTCCCCTCGCGGCAGGGCGTGCACCAGCCGCAGGACTCGTGCTTGTAGAACTCCGTCAGGTTCTTCGTGGACTCGAAGATGTCCACGGTCTCGTCCATCACGACGAAGCCGCCCGAGCCGACCATCGAGCCGGCGGCGACGAGCCCCTCGTAGTCCATCGTCACCTTTTTGCCAACGATGTCGCGCGCGGGCATGATGTACACGGACGAGCCGCCGGGGATGACGGCTTTGAGCTGTTTGCCGTTCGCGACGCCCTGACAGTCTTCCATGATGAACCGCTCCATGTCGGAGTAGCCCATCGGCAGCTCATAGACGCCGGGGCGGTTGACGTGGCCCGACACAGACCAGAGCTTCGTGCCGCCGCTCTTCTCCGTCCCCAACTTCTGCCAAGCCTCGCCGCCCATGTTAATGACTTCGGGGACGGCGGTCAGCGTCTCGACGTTGTTGACGACCGTCGGCGCGGCGTAGAGACCGGAGACGGCGGGGAAGGGCGGCTTCATGCGCGGGTGCCCGCGCAGGCCTTCGAGCGAGTTTAAGAGCGCCGTCTCCTCGCCGCAGATGTACGCGCCCGCGCCGGTGTGCGTGTAAATCTCGCACGAAAAATTCGAGCCGAGGATTTTCTCGCCGAGCAGTCCCGCCCCGCGCGCTTCGTCGAGCGCGGCGTCCATGATGTTGATGAGGTAACGATACTCGCCGCGCGTGTAGATGTAGTTCGTGCGCGCGCCCAAGGCGTATGCCGCGATGAGGATGCCCTCGATGAGCGCGTGCGGGTCGCGCTCCATCAGGTAGCGATCCTTGAACGTGCCGGGCTCGGACTCGTCCGCGTTGCAGATGACGTAGCGCGGGTGCGACTCAGGAGTCTCATCCGGTTTCAGCTTCGGCACGAAACTCCACTTCATCCCCGTCGGGAAGCCCGCGCCGCCGCGACCGCGAAGGACGGACTTCTTGACCTCGGCGATCACGTCGTCGGGCGACATGCCGTCGAGCACTTTCCGCAGCGCCTCGTAGCCGCCGTTTCGACGGTACACGTCGAGCGTGTGCGACCCTTCGAGTTGGACGCGCTTGAGTTGGAGCGGCTCGCAGCCGATTGCGCCGATGAACATAAAGAAGCTGTTAGCGATTAGCCGTTACCTAAAACTGAACCGCCCTGCGTGTCAGAAACTTCCAAAGCTCTCATGCCCGTGTCGTCATTGGAGTTTGACCTTGAACTCGTACTCGTCGCGCGAACACTGATCGAGAAGCTCGTCAACCTTCTGCGGCGTCAGGTTCTCGTGGTAGTCGAAATTGAGTTGCAGCATCGGCGCGGTGCCGCACGAGCCGAGGCACTCGACTTCGGAGAGCGAGAACTTACCGTCGCCGGTCGTCTCGCCGGGCTTGATGCCGAGCCGCTTTGAACAGTGTTCGGTGATCGTGTCCGCCCCCATGATCTTGCAGGAGAGCGTGCGGCAGATCTGCACGTGGTACTTGCCGACGGGCTTGGTCGCGATCATCGAGTAGAAGGTGGCGACCTCCCAGATGTCCGTGATGCGAAGCCTGAGGCGATCCGCGAGGTAGGCGACGCCCTCCGGGTCGAGCCAGCCGCGCTCGCGCTGCACGATGAACATGAGCGGCAGGATCGCCGAGCGGCTGCGCTCCTTCGGGTACTTCGCCAGGTGACGCTCGATCTCCGCCTCGACCTCCGGCGAGAACTTCGCCATCTCGCGCGGCACGGGCGCCTCCTGCGGCAGAGGGTTGTTCGGTGTGAACTGCTCGCTCATAAGAAGCTGTTAGCTGTCAGCCGCTAGCTGTTAACCAGACGAGAGCCGATCAGACGTTCGGCGGCAGCCGCCCGCCGTCGGACGACTTGCCGAGCACGATCGCCGCGAGCGGCGCGGTGCTTATCGCGCCGACGATGAAGAGCGTCCAGCCGACGGCGCGCCGCTGCTGGCGCGTCAGCCTGTCGCCGAGCAGCAGCAGCGCGAGACCCGCGCCGAGCATCGCGCGCGTTCCGCCGATGAGCCCGATCTCCGGCAGCGTCAGTCGTCTTTCTCTCATCACAAACCTCCTAGCGATCAATCTCGCCGAGCACGATGTCGAGCGAGCCGATGACGGCGACGAGGTCTGCGATCATCTCGCCCTCGGTCATCAAGGGCAGCGCCGAGAGGTTGACGAAGCTCGGACCGCGCACGTGCACGCGCGCCGGTTTGGGTCCGCCGTCCGACCTGATGTAAACGCCCAGCTCGCCCTTCGAGCCTTCGATCGCGTGATAGACCTCGCCCGCGGGCACGTTGAAGCCCTCGGCGACGATCAGGAAATGGTGGATGAGCGCGTCCATGTGCGTCTTCATCGCCTCGCGCTCCGGCAAGACGACTTTGGGCGCGTCCGCCTTGACGGGACCCGGCTTGAGCCGATCAACCGCCTGGCGGACGATCTTGTGCGACTCCGCGAGTTCGCGCATGCGCACCATGTAGCGCGACCACACGTCGCCGTCCGGCTCGGTGGGAATCTCGAAGTCGTAATTCTCGTAGCCCGAATACGGGTTCGTGCGCCGCACGTCTATCTCGACGCCGCTGCCGCGCAAGCTCGGTCCCGTCAAGCCCCAGTCGATCGCGTCCTCGGCGGAGATGACGCCGATGCCCTTCGTGCGGCGCTGGAAGATGCGGTTGCCCGATAGCAGGTCGTGGAAGTCCGCGAGCGAGTGTGGGAAGGCTTCGAGGAACTGTCGGCAGCGCCTCTCGAACCCGGCGGGCAAGTCCATCATCAAGCCGCCGATGCGGAAGTACGAAGGCGTCATGCGCTCGCCCGAAGCCGCCTCGATCATGTTGAGAATCTTCTCGCGCTCGCGGAAGCAGTAGAAGAAGACGGTCATCGCGCCGAGGTCGAGCGCGTGCGTGCCGAGCCAGACCATGTGCGAGGCGATGCGCTGCAGCTCGCACATCAACACTCGTATGACCTGCGCGCGCTCGGGAATCTCGATGCCGAGCAGCTTCTCGACCGCCATGCAGTAGCCGAGGTTGTTGCCGAGCGGGTTCAGGTAATCCATGCGGTCGGTGATGACGATGCCCTGCTGGTACTTCTTGTACTCGAAGAGCTTCTCCATCCCCGTGTGCAGGTAGCCGATATCCGGCACGGCTTTGACGATCATCTCGCCGTCGATCACGATCTCCAGGCGCAGGACGCCGTGCGTCGAGGGGTGCTGCGGACCGAACGACAGCGTCATCTGCGTGTCGAGCGGCTGATCGATCACCTCGAACTGCGGCGGCAGGTTTGCGGTCGGAGCACTCATCACTTCTAAGTCAGGCTGTACGGCTCGAAGCCGCGCAGCGGGAAATCTTTTCTGAGCGCGTGCCCCTGCCAGTCTTCGGGCAGGAGGATGCGGCGCAGGTCCGGGTGACCCTCGAAGCGTATGCCGAACATGTCCCACGTCTCGCGCTCGTGCCAGTTCGCCGTGCGCCAGACGGTCGTCACGGTCTGGACGCGCGGGTCTTCGTC
>JAIVGV010000570.1 GCA_020201365.1 Acidobacteriota bacterium | reverse complement strand
ATGCTGAGCGGGACGCCGCTGACCTCCTACTCGGAGGACGAGGGGATGTTCCGCGCGAGCGTGCGCGAGTTCGCCGAGGGCGAGCTGCGCCCGCGCGTCGAGAAGATGGACGAAGAGGGGAAGATGGACAAGGAGGTCGTCCGCCAGCTCTTCGATCTCGGACTGATGGGCGTCGAGACGCCCGAAGAGTACGGCGGCGCGGGGGCAAGTTTCTTCACGGCGATCATCGGCGTCGAAGAGCTGTCGCGCGTTGACCCGTCGGTGGGCGTCTTGATGGACGTGCAGAACACGCTCGTCAACAACGCGCTGATCCGCTGGGGCAACCCGGAGCAGAAGAAGAAGTACCTGACGCGGCTCGCCGCCAACACCGTCGGCGCCTACGCGCTGAGCGAGGCGGGTTCGGGCTCGGACGCCTTCGCGCTGAAGACGACCGCCAAGGACGCTGGCGACGCTTACGTCCTCAACGGTCAGAAGCTCTGGATCACGAACGGCAACGAGGCGGAGATTTTCGTCGTCTTCGCGAACGCGAAACCCGAAGAGGGCTACCGCGGCATCACGGCGTTCATCGTCGAGAAAAGTTTCGAGGGCTTCTCCGTCGGCAAGAAGGAGAACAAGCTCGGCATCCGCGCGTCGTCCACCACCGAAATCATTTTGGACAACTGCCGCGTGCCGAAAGAGAACCTGCTCGGCGAGTTCGGCAAGGGCTACAAGGTCTCCATCGAGACTCTGAACGAGGGGCGCATCGGCATCGGCGCGCAGATGATCGGGCTCGCGCGCGGCGCGCTCGAGCACGCGCTTTCGTACACCGCCGAGCGCGAGCAGTTCGGTAAGTCCATCAACAGCTTCCAGGGCGTGCAGTTCCAGCTCGCGGAGATGGCGACCGAGATCGAGGCGGCGCGGCTGATGGTCTATAACGCCGCGCGCATGAAGGACGCCGGGCTGCCGTTCGTCAAGGAAGCCGCGATGGCGAAGCTCTACTCGTCGCGCGTCGCCGAGAAAGTTTCGTCCAAGGCGATCGAGCTCTACGGCGGCTACGGCTTCGTCAAGGACTACCCGGTCGAGAAGCTCTGGCGCGACTCGAAGATCGGCGCGATCTACGAGGGCACTTCCAACATGCAGTTGCAAACCATCGCCAAGATCGTCATCGGGGGCAAGCAGTGAATTTGAAAGTGCTGAGTGCTGAGTACTGAGTGAAGACCAAAACTCAGTACTCAGCACTCAGTACTCAGTACTTTTATGTCTTCCCGCATCGAAGCCTTCGAGCAGATGCTCGCGTCCGAGCCCGACAACGCGATGGTGCTCTTCGGGCTGGCGAAGGAGTACGAGAAAGCCGGGCGCGACGAGGACCTGATCGCGGCGCTCTCGAAGTACCTGCGCCTGCACAACGACGAGGGCAACGCCTACGGGATGCTCGCGCGCGCCTACGAGCGCACGGGGCGGCGCGACGAAGCCAAGCGCACCTACGAGCGCGGCATCGGGGCGGCGACCGCGCACGGTCACCCCTCGATGGCGGAAGACTACCGCATGACTTTGGAGACGGAGTACGCGGACTGAATTTTAAGTAGAGGTTTTAAGAAGATGGCGACCGAGTTGAAGGCGCGCGAGTACCGGGGCTTAAGCGCGGACGAGATGATCTCGATCTACCGCACGATGTACCTGTCGCGGCGCGTGGACGACAAGGAGATTCAGCTCAAGGGGCAGAACAAAATCTTCTTCCAGATTTCCGGCGCGGGGCACGAGGCGGTGCTCGTCGCGGCGGGGCTCGCGCTCAAGCCGTCCTACGAC
>JAIVGV010000385.1 GCA_020201365.1 Acidobacteriota bacterium | reverse complement strand
GCAGTACCGCGCGCAGTCGCTTGCCACCTATCCGTTACTCTTTAACGCCATCGCGCAGGCGTCGAAGTGAGCGCCGGGAGGGGCGACATGTTTATCGCCCTGACGGTTTAAGCAAAGATCGAAGCCCCGTAGGGGCGGCACGCGCTTCCGGCGCGCGTGCCGCCCCTACGGGGCTTCCGAATTTTATTTACGAGGTTGAGCTATAAACAGGTCGTCCCTCGCGGGGCGACAGTCGTCACAGGCGCTTGAGCACCTGCTGGGCGAGCGCCGCGGCTCTCTTAATCTTGTCGGCTGGGTCTTCCGCGCCGCCGAGGCTGATGCGGACGACTGCGCCTTTCTTGTGAACATAGAGCGAGGCGCTGATCTGGTTGCCAGCCCAGAATGCTTCGTCGCCGACGCCGGAGACGGGCTGAGGTCGGCTGGCTTCGCTTCCCTGCTCCCCGCGCCCCTGCTCCTCTCCCTGCCTCTCACCCTTCGCCCCGCCGCGCTTCTGTTCCTGCTCCCGCTCGGCTTCGCTCTCGCTCTCGCCGCTACGGTGAAACCTCTCCTCCCAGTAACGCTCGACCGCCTCCGCCCCCTCTCTGTCTGCGCGCGCCGGACTGATGATCTCCAGGTTGACAGACTTGTTGAAGGTCGGCAGGCGATAGAAGCACTGCGACATGTGGAGCGCGCCGCTTGCGCGCTCGCTCGATTGCGTCTGCGCCACGTCCTCTCCCTGCACGGACTTAACGTCAGAGCCGGAGAGCAGCGCGCACGCGCCGCCCTTCGTCGCGGCTGCCGCGTTAGCGCCGGGGCTCTGTCTCGCGCAGGCGAGTTGTGTGAGGAGGAGGCAGCACAGTAGAGGGGTTTTCAGGCGACAGGGCAGAGAAGGTTTTACGTCGCGGCGCATCGTGATCGTCCTTCGGTCGGTTGAACTCGCGCGGCGGCGCGCGGCACACATGCTAACGCCGACCGCCGCAGGCTGACAAAGCGACTTCAGCGCGGGAGGCTACCGCTCTTCGTCGTCGCGTAAAAAAAGTGCGCGGCGCGGCGTGAGTGTCCCGCCGCGCCGCGCACCACAGTCCGCGCCCCGCCACTACTTCGCGCGCGCGCTGGTTATGTTGGAGTAGCCGGACTTGCCCGCCGCGTTCGCGGCACGCACGCGGTAGTAGTAGGTCGTCTTACGAACGACCGTCGCGTCCGCGTAGCTCGTCGTGTCGGCGGGCAGCGCGGCGATCTGCGTGTAGCCGCTGTCAACGCTCGTCGAGCGCTCGACGAGGAAGCCCGTCTCGTTGTCCGAGTTGTCAGCCCACGCCAGCACGACGCTCGTCTTCCCGCGATCGCGCGTCGGCGTGGCGGTGAGGTTCGTCGGGGCGGCGGGCTTCGGCGCGCACGAGGCGTTGCCTGCGACCGCGTAGCTGCCCGAACCCGTGTCGTCAACGAGCGCGAGCAAGCCCCGCGTCGCGCCGACGAGCAGGCGCACCTCGCCCTTGATCGCGACGAGGCTCTGGCCCGCCGCGGGGTTGCCGACCTTCGAGTTCGCGACGACGAGCGTGATCGTCCCGTCCTTCGCGAACCCGCTCGCCGGATCGGCTGCGCCGTCCGTGACGTTGTTGTTCACGCCCGTCGTCGGGTCAACCTCGATGTGCCCGTAGGCGTACTTGATCGCCGTCGGATCGAACGTGTTCATCTCGACGAAGTGCGTGATGCCGTCGGGCGCCTTGAAGAGCACCTTCCAGGAGGTGTTCGGCGTCGCCACGGGATCGAGGCTCCCCACCTTCAGAGTGAAGTAGAGCTTGTTCGAGCCATCCGGGAAGTACGGCTCCGCGACGTAGACCTTTTCCACGTCGTGACCCGCCACGCCGTCGGCGTCGCCCGTCGCGTCAGTAACGACGGTCACGCCGGGCAGCTTGCAAGGCGTCTCGACTACTTTGGGCACGAGCAGAGTCGGCGTGACCTTGCCCGACAGGGGGCCGTCGCCGTTGGCGTTCGACGCCCTGACGCGGTAGTAGAAAGCGCCGCCGTTGAAGTTGGCGTCGTTGTAAGAGTTCACGTCGCCCGTGAGCGTGGCAAGCAGCGTCTCGCCCGCCGTCGTGCCGCGATAGACCTTGTAGGCGGTGATGGCGGAGCCGCCGTCGTCCGGCACAGACCACGAAAGGAACGCCGTCTTGCCGTCGTGCTCGGCGACGAGGAGCGGCGCGCCCGGCAGGCTCGTGACCAGCTCCGAGTCGAAGCGCGCGAACAGCCCCTTGCCGCCCGACTGGCGGATGATCGTCGCGAGCTGCGAGCCGTCGTTGTCGTTGCCGTCGAGCTTGCCGTCGCCGTTCAGGTCGTTGCCCTGCACGCACTGCGGCGAGGTGCAGCCGTCGGCGTAAGCCGCCAGGACGCGACCCTTGCCGTCAATCGTGAGATCGTTGAAGTCGAGCAGGTTGCGCGTCGTGCCCGTGCAGGTCAAAGTGCCCTTCGTGCAGACGGGACCGCGCTGGACGGGATCGTTCGGCGTGGCGTTGACGGTCGTCCAGCTGTGACCGCCGTCGTAGGTCGTCGAGATGTAGCCGTACCAAGTGCCCGTGAAGCCCGCCGGGTCGGGTCCGGTCGCGCCGACCGTGCCCGGCGTCGCCGAGCCGAGGAAGAAGACCGACGCGCGGTCTTTGTCGCCAGCCACGGCGGACGGGAAAACCGTGTTCTGAATGCCTTGGTAGTAACCGAGGTCCTGATCGTCAGTCCACGTGTGACCCTTGTCGCGCGAGACGGCGACGCGCGCGTGACCGTCGCCGTTGCTGTAGGCGAAATAGACCGTGCCGTCCTCGCCGATGCCGACCGACGGATCGCTCTCGCCCTCGACGCTGCCCGGCAGCTTCCTGATGTCCCAAGTCAAGCCGTTGTTCTCCGTGACGAGGACAGCCTGCTGACCGCCGCAGCCCTTCGACGGCACGTAAGCCGTCCCGTCCGCCGCGACCTTGATGTGCCCGTGTAAGCCCGCGTCGCAGTCGAGTTCGGTGTAGATGCGCACAGCCGGACCGAAGGTCTGACCGCCGTCGAGCGAGACGGCGCACGAGGCGTCAACGCCCAAGTCCTGCGAGCAGTAGTAGATGGCGTCCTTGTAGAGCGGCGACGAGGCGTCACGCGTCAAGGGCGCGGCGAAGGGACCGCCGCCGACCGTCTGGTGATCAACGGAGGCGGGGATGCCCGCGCCCTGGCTCGGCGTCCAGGTCTCGCCGTCGTCGTCCGTGAACGACATGAGACTCGTCACGCCGGCGAGCTGCGAGGTGAAGGTGCGCCCCGTGCGCTGATCCGTAAAGAGGATCGGGTCGAGGCTCGTCACGGCGTTGGGCGCGCTCTTGTCCTCCCAAGTCGTCCGCGCGGGCGACGAAGAGTCGTCGAAACTGACGCGCAGCGTCTGCGTGTACGACTGGAAGAAGACTTTGCCCGTCTTCGGGTTGACGCCGATGGAAGGCTCGCCCGCGCCTGTCCCTAAGCCCTCGGTCGGCTTGTAGTTGAAGTAGCGCGCGGGTTGTTCGGTCGAGACGGGCGGGGGCGTCGGGGTGGGCGTGGCAGCCGGCAGGACGCCGACGCTCGCCGTCCCCTTGTACGGGTCTTGATCCGAAGTGGTGAAGTAGATGACGTGCACGGAGTAGTCGCCCGTGCCCGTCACGCCCGGCTCGATGTCAACCGCCTCGAAGTTGCGAGGCGAGTCAACCGGGTTATCAGAGTAAGCCGTGACGGGATCGGCGTTCGTGCCCTTGTGGACGGAGAGCGCGTAGTCGAAAGTCGGGCTCAGCCAGTCGATCTGTATGTGAACCTTCTTGCCCGCCCAGTCGGCGGGCGTGCCGGAGATGGTCAGCTTGAAAGTGTCGCAGTTCGTCCCGTCCTCACACGATTTTTCGCTCGCGCTCACGGGATCGGCAAAGGTCACAGCCATCCCGTTCCACGTCACCGCCGCGCCGTCGGGCGCGAGCGTGCCCGCGGCGGGGTCGGCTGCCAGCGCGGTCGTCAGCGCGGGCAGCGCGGCGAGCGTCAGCGTCACGGCGAGCGCCAAGCCCGCCGCCGCGGCGGGGCTGAGGGCGGTCGCCTTCAAGCCGTCGCGCGGGACTCCCCGGCCACCAACTTTCACGGTTCTCGCGGCGGAGGAGCGGCGCGCCCAACCAGCGCTCTTCCCGGACTGACGATTCAGAAGTTTCTGTAAACCCGTAAACATTCTCTTTTTTCACTCCTTAATTAACAGCATCCTAGGTTTCCTGTGTGGTCGCGGCGCGGGCGGTAAACGCTCGCCCCGAAACCTTTCCCGACGAGGTGCAATAGTACGTAACCCCCCTTGAGGAATTCTTGAGCCGCGAAAGGCTCCGGCGGTTGTCCCCGTAAATAATTGGCGGCAGTTGCCTTATCAGGCTCGGGGCTGGGAGGCGGGTTGGGTGCGATTCGAGGCGGCGCGACCGCTCTGGGCGGCGGCGGCTGTTTGACTGAATTTCGAGTCCGGGGATAGTACGCCGGGCGGCGGGGGCGGCTCTAACTTTCCCGTCGCCGCCGGTGAGCGCGAGTTCACCCCTCAGAGGTACATCTTCGCCGCCATCTTCGCGAGCTTCCAGACCTTGCGCCACTCGATGCGCTCGCCGCGGTCGCGCCCGGTGAGCTTGTCTATGACGACGCGGCGGAAGGTGCGCCCCTCGCGGCGCAGCATGAAGTCTTTGGCGTAGGGCTTGGCGGTCTCGAAGAAGTTGAATTCGGGGTCGGTGACGATGCCGATGCCCTCGAGCGTCATCAGCGCGCGCATGATGTAGGTGAAGTGCGACGGAAGCCGGAACGGGTACTCGTAAACCACCTCCGCGAGATCGTAAGTCAGCTCCTTGAAGTTCACCTCGCCGAGTTTCAGATTCAAGTAGTGCCGGAACAGCCCTTCGACGACGGGGCGCACGCGCTCCGTGTCCACGCCCGGCTTCAGGAAGTTCAGGTTGATCAAATCCTGCGCGAGCCCTTCCACGTCCTTCTCGACGACGTGGAAGAAGGCGTCAATCATCTGCGACTGCAAGCGCGGCGTAATCACCCCGGTCATGCCGAAGTCGAAGAAGGCCAGCCGCCCGTCGCGCATCACGAGCAGGTTTCCGGGGTGCGGGTCGGCGTGGAAGAAGCCGTCCTCGAGTAGCTGCTTCAGGTAAGTCTGCACGAGTAGGCGATTAACTTTCACCGGCGAGATGCGCTGCGCGCGCAAGCCCTCGATGTCCGTCACCTTCGTGCCGCGTATGAACTCCATCGTGAGCACGCGCGAGGTGGTGTGCGACCAATGAATCTGGGGCACGTGGACGGCGCGCCACGCGGCGAAGTTGCGGCGGAAGCGTTCGGCGTTCTTGGATTCGCGCGCGTAGTCCATCTCCTCGAAGATGGTGCGCGAGAACTCCTCGATCATGCCCTCCCAGTCGGCGTTCTCGCCGAAGCGCGGGAAGCGCCGGACGGCGAACGCGAGCAGGCTGCGCAGCACGCGCACGTCGAACGCGACGGTCTCGGCGAGGTGCGAGCGCTGGACTTTGACGGCGACCTCCTCGCCCGTGTGCAGCCGCGCGCGATAGACCTGACCGAGCGAGGCGGACGCGATGGGCTCTTCGCCGATCTCCGCGTAGGCTTCCTGCAACGTGCGACCAAGCTCCGACTCGATGCGCGCGAAGGCTTCCGCAGTGGGAAAAGGCGGCACCTGATCCTGGAGCGTCATCAGCTCCTTGACGTAAGGCAGGGGCAGCAGGTCGCCGCGCGTCGCGAGCGCCTGACCGATCTTGATGAAGGTCGGACCCAGGCGGAGCAGGCTCTCCTTGAGCCACACCGCTTGCTCTTGAAGCCGCGCCTCCTTACTCTCGCTCGCGTCCGCGCCGCGGAAGACGACGTGGCGCAAGGCGCGTAGCAAGCGATCCACGGCGCGCCGCAGCAGCTCAAGCCTCCGCGCGCGGCGCAGCCTCGCGCCGCCCCCAGCGCGCGCCTCTTCCAACCTGCGCGCGCTCATGCGCTCGCTGAACTTCGACTGCGCCTCGTAGTTTTCCAGAAACAGGTAGAGGTTCAGCGCCCCCAGCGCGCGCGCGATCCTGAACGCGCGCAGCCACCCGCGCCAGCCCATCTTCTCGCGCGGGGAAGTCGCGACGCAGTTCGGCGCGACTTCCCCGCCCGACGCCTCGCCGCGCGCGACCGCCGCCGACGTTTCACCTTCACGCGACGCCGGAGACGTGACGCTGGCGCGCGACGCGGGGACGAGCGTCAACTCGACGCGCGCACGCCCGTCGCCGTTCGCACGCGCGCCGTCGCCGTTCCGCGAGTCGCCGCCGCGCCCCTGTTTCGACGCGACGAGCGCGGTCACCTTCTGTTCTTCGAGAGCCATCGGAAGTTAGATGCTACAAAAGCGCCGTCGCAATCCTGTCGCGACGGCATAAAATTCGAGTCCCAAACGCGCCCGCGCGTCAGATCACCGCCAGCGAGCGGCGCACTCC
>JAIVGV010000569.1 GCA_020201365.1 Acidobacteriota bacterium | reverse complement strand
GTCGAGAGGACGAGGTGACCTGTCTCCGCGGCGGTCAGGGCCGTCTCGATGGTCTCCAGATCGCGCATCTCGCCGACGAGGATCACGTCCGGGTCTTGGCGCATCGCGCCGCGCAGGGCTTCGGCGAAGGAGCGCGTGTCCACGTCAACCTCGCGCTGCGAGATGAAGGATTTCTTGTCGCGGTGGAGGAACTCGATGGGGTCTTCGATGGTGACGATGTGACCGCCGCGCGTCGCGTTGATGTGGTCGATGAGCGCGGCGAGCGTCGAAGACTTACCCGATCCGGTCGCGCCGGTGACGAGGATCAGCCCGCGCCGCTCCTCGGCGATGCGCTCGCAGACGGGAGGCAGTCCGAGGTCTGTGACGGTGCGCACCTTGTCGGGGATGACGCGCAAGACCATCGAGACCGCGCCGCGCTGCTGGAAGACGTTGGCGCGGAAGCGCCCCACGCCGGAGAGCCCGTAGGCGATGTCCACCTCGGAGACATCCTTGAAGCGCTGCTTCTGGCGATTCGACATGATCGAGAAAGCCATGTCGAGCGTGTCCTCTTGGTTGAGTCGCGGCGCGTCGAGCACGGGCTTCAGCTCGCCGTCCACGCGCATGACGGGGAACGAGCCGGCCTTGATGTGCAGGTCGGACGCGCCCGACTTCGTGGCGCTGCGCAACAGATCGTCAATCTTGATCGGCATCGCGTTCGTTGACTTGAAAGCGCGCACGCGGGCTGTGTGACCGGCGCGCGGGCGGCGGGGGTGCTCGGGCGGGCTACCGCCGTCGGGTCGTTAAGTATGCTCGTCGGATTCGAGGGGCGTGAGGGACGCTTGCGGCGCTGGAGGCTCGTTGACGCACCAAATTCATTCTAGCCTGTGGGCGGAAAGAGCGTCAATAAAGTTATTCGGAGGCGGCGGAGCGCCGGGGGCTGGCGCGGCGCGAGAGACGAAAAGGGCGCGTTCTCCGGCTGAAAACGCGCCCTTCCGCCGATGCCTGAGTTTTCCGTCGGCTAGTCCTTCGCCGCCGCGCTCAAGACCGTCGGCTGCGACTCGGCGGGCTCCGCGACCTGTTCGAGCGGCTCGCGCGTGGTGTTGACGCGCGCCTCCGCGTGGTGCCCGTTGTTGCCCGCGTCCGTCTCGGTGCGCGCGGGCTCGTTGACGTAGGTGAGCCACTTGCCCGGAGCCTCGCGCTCGCCCGAAGTGATCTCGAAGAAGGTCTTCTGGATGCGCGCGGTGATCTCGCCGCGCGCGCCCGAGCCGATCTGTATCTTGTCAACGGAACGGATCGGCGTGATCTCGGCGGCGGTGCCGCTGAAGAACAGCTCGTCGGCGACGTAGAGCGCGGCGCGCTGGATGGTGCGCTCCTTAACGGGGATGCCGAGCGAGTGGCAGATCTGCACGACGCTGTCGCGCGTGATGCCGGGCAGGATCGAGGAGGAGAGCGGCGGCGTGATCACCGTGCCGTCGTAGACGAGGAAGATGTTTTCGCCCGACCCCTCGGAGACGTAGCCGCGGTCGTCGAGCGCGATCCCTTCGGAGTAGCCGTTCTTGATCGCCTCCATCTTGATGAGCTGCGAGTTCATGTAGTTCGCGCCCGACTTCGCCATCGCGGGCATCGAGTTCGGCGAGAGCCGGTTCCAAGACGAGACGCACACGTCAACGCCCCGCTCGATGGCTTCGTCGCCGAGGTACTTGCCCCAGTCCCACGCGCCGATGTAGCACGACAGAGGGTTCGGGAACGGGTTGACGCCGAACGCCGGGTGCTCTTCGTCGAGACTTCTGAAGATGATCGGTCGGATGTAGCAC
>JAIVGV010000103.1 GCA_020201365.1 Acidobacteriota bacterium | reverse complement strand
GTCAAGAGCGGGGCGCAGTCGCGCGCGGAGATCGAGCGGATGCTGCTCAAGAACTTGGACGAGGAGACGAAGCCCGAAGAGATTCGCGCCGACGAGCTGACGCTCAAAAAACTCGGTCTCATCCCCGCGGACTTCCAGATGCGCCCCTTCCTCGTCTCCGTCCTCACCGAGCAGATACTCGGCTACTACGATCCCAAGTCGCAGACCTTCTACCTCGCCGACTGGATCGATCTCGACGGTCAGCAGCCCGTCATCAGTCACGAGCTGACGCACGCGCTCCAAGATCAGCACTTCGATCTCAAACGCTTCGACCACTGGAAGCGCGGCGACGCGGACGCCGAACTCGCCGCACACGCCCTCGTCGAAGGCGACGCCACGTGGGAGATGACGCTCTACGTCCTGAAGGACGCGCGGCGCGCGCTCGCCATGCTCAAGTCGGTCGGCTCGGCGCAGACGACGAAGATCGACGCGGCTCCTCAGTCGCTGCGCGCGTCGCTCCTGTTCCCCTACGAGCAGGGCATGAACTGGGCGCGCCAGCTCTACCAGCGCGGCGGCTGGAAAGCCGTGGACGAGGCGTTCACGAGCCTCCCGCAGTCCACCGAGCAGATCATCCACCCGGAAAAATATTTCGCCCACGAAGCGCCCGCGCGCGTTGACCTCCCCGATCTCGCGCCCGCGCTCGGCAGGGGCTGGCGGCGCATTGACTACGACGTGAACGGCGAGTGGGGCTACTACCTCATCCTCAACGAGTTTTTGAAAAACGACGACGAGTCGCGCCGCGCCGCCGCTGGCTGGGGCGGCGACCGCTACGCGCTCTACGAGAACGCGCGGACGCACGAGACGACGCTCGCGCAGCTTTCGGCGTGGGACACCGAACAAGACGCGCGCGAGTTTTACGACGCTTACGTCAAGCGCACGGAGCGGCGCTACGGGATCAGGGGCTCGAACCAGAGCACGGTCGGCGACGACTCGGCGGTCAACATGTTCATGACGACCGACAAGTCGGGCGCGGTCGTGCGTCGCGGCTCGCGCGTCATCGTCGTCGAAGGCGCGCCGCAGAACATCAGGCTGACGACGCTGCTCGGCAAAATCTGGCAGTAGTTGCGCGCCAACTCTCAACGCCGCACGAGCCGCGCCCGCGTTGTCTCGCGCCGCGCGGCTGTGCTATTTTCCGTGCATAGTTCAGCAATAAAATTCGATCCGCCAGACGGCTCTCGAGCCCGCACATGAGCGAGTTCACAGTCCGACCTTTGCGAAAGTTGACCGACGCGCCCGCGTCCGCGCCGCAGGCGAGCGCGCCTCAAGCCGACGAGCGCGCGCAGTCAGCTCAACAGGCAGCCTCTCAAACAACACCGCCAGCCTCGAAGTCCGACGGGCGAAAGTTTGACGCGCGGCAAACCGGCGGGCGAAAGTCAGACGAGCGAAAATCCGAAGCGCGACAGTCGCGCCCGAAGTCGCAAGCGGCGGGTGAAGGGAAGCGCACGCGGCTGCGCGAGCTGGTCGAGGAACTGAGGACGCTCGAAGCGAAGCTAAAGCTCGGCGGCGGCGCGGACAAGATCGAGCGGCAGCACCGGCAGGGCAAGCTCACCGCCCGCGAGCGCGTCGAGTTGTTGCTTGCTCGCGATTCCTACTCGCAGGAGATCGGTCTGCTCGTCGCCTACGACGAGTACAAGGGCGGGGCTCCGGCGGCTGGCGTGGTGACGACCGTGGGGCGCGTCGGCGGGCGCGAGGTCGTCGTCGTGGCTAACGACGCGACGGTCAAGGCTGGCTCGTGGTGGCCAGAGACGATCAAGAAAATCTTGCGCGCGCAGGAGATCGCGATGCGGTCGCGCGTGCCGATCATCTACCTCGTTGACTCGGCGGGCGTGAACCTCCCCTTTCAGGGCGGCGTCTTTCCCGGTCAGTACGGCGCGGCGCGCATCTTCTACTACAACTCGATCATGCGCCGGTATCTTCGCGTCCCGCAGCTCGCGGCGGTGATGGGACCCTGCGTCGCGGGCGGCGCTTACCTGCCCGCGCTCTCGGACATGATCGTGATGGTCGAGGGCACTTCCTTCATGGGCTTGGGAGGCGCGAACCTCGTCAAGGGCGCGACCGGGCAGACGATTGACAACGAGACTCTGGGCGGCGCGCGCACCCACAACGAAATTTCCGGCGTCGCGCACTACCGCGCGGCGAACGACGAGGAGTGCATCAGGAAGCTCAGGGAGTTCGTCGCGGAGCTCCCCGCGAACAAGTCGAACCTGCTCTCGGTCGCCGAGAGCGGAGAGTCGGCTCGCCCGGCGGAAGACTTGTACGAGCTGATCCCGGAAGATCACCGGCAGCCCTACGACGCGCGCGCGCTGCTCGACTGCGTGGTTGACGCCGACAGCTTCGACGAGTTTCAAGCCGACTACGCGCGCGAGATGATCACGGGGCACGCGCGCGTGCGCGGCATACAGGTCGGCTTGATCGCGAACAGCCGCGGACTAGTCCGTCAGCCGGGAGGCGCGCCGCCGCGCTTCGGCGGGATCGTCTATACGGAGTCGGCGGAGAAGGTCGCGTACTTCATCGAGACCTGCAACCGCCACCGCACGCCGCTCCTCTTCGTGCAGGACGTTTCGGGCTTCATGGTCGGGGCGGAGGCGGAGCATTCCGGGATCATCCGCGCGGGCGCGCGCTTCGTCGAGGCGATGGCGACCGCCGCCGTGCCGAAGTTGGTCTTAACGATCAACCACGCCTCGGGCGCGGGCTACTACGCGATGGCGGGGCAGGGCTTCGACCCCGATTTCATCTTCAGCCTCCCCACGGGCCGCATGGGCGTGATGGAGGGCGACTCGGCGGTGCAGGCGATCTACGGCACGCAGCTCGACCGTCTCAAGCGCGAGGGGCTTCAGCCCGACGAGAAGCTGAAAGAAGAGATGGAGCGCGTCCGCGCCGACTACGAGCAACAGCTCGACGCGAAGTACGCCGCGGCGCGCGGCTTCGTTGACGCGGTCGTCGCGCCCGAAGAGGTGCGCGACGCGCTCGAACTGTCTCTGCGCGTCTGCGGCAACTTCGACGGGGCGCACCTCGGTCAGTTCGTCCTCCCGCCCGCCCTCGCCTGAGCCTGCCAGCCGCGGGGTGGCGCAAAATTTTTGCAACTCCGCGCCGTTTTGTGCGAGAATTGCGCCACCTGCAACCCCTGAGGATATCGAGTTCCCCGAACCGCTCTCGCCGAAGAGCGGGGCACGACTTTGTGCGCGGCACGTTTCAACCACTGGAGGATGAACTGACATGACTCGGAGAAACCAAGCTCGTAACCTTCTCACCGCACTCTTCGCGGTCTTCGTCGCGGTCGTTTTCGCGGGCGCGGACTTCGTCGCGCTGGCGCAGAACGACAACGGCAATACGGCGCAGTCCAACACGAACGCGGGCACGACGAACATGGGTCGCCGCCGCCGCGGTCGGCGCGGCGCGCGCCGTCGCGGCAACATGAACGCGAACATGGGCGGGATGAACGCCAACACGGGCGACAACACCAACGCCGCCGCGCCCGAAGCGTCGGCGAACACGAACGACAACACGTCGGGCGCGATGGGCAACATGAACATGGGGATGGGTCGCCGCGGTCGCCGCGGTCGCCGCGGTCGCAGGGGCGCGGCTGCGTCAACCGGCGCGATGCCGACCGACACGACCGGAGGCGCGATGCAGACGACGGGCGGCGGCATGGGCATGGGCACCGCCGGGACGGACGCCGATCTCTCCGGCACGTACACGGGGACGGTCAACGCGCCCGACATGAACCTGTCGGGTCCCGCCACGCTCACGATCACCGGCAACAACTTCACGCTCGACGCGGGCGGCAACCAGCAGACGGGCACGATGACCGCCAAGTCTTGGCCCGGGCAGATCGCCGCCAGCCTTCGCTTCGGCACACAGCTTCCGGCGCAGATCGTCTCGGTGCGCGCCAAGCGCATGGGCGCTTCGGGGCTGTCGCTGACGAGCGTCAAGGGCGAGACGCACTCGTTCTCGTTCACGACTTCAGGCGGCGGTCGCATGGGTCGCCGCCGCGGTCGCCGCGGCGCGATGACCGGCATGGAGGCTACGCCGCCCGCGGCCGACACTTCGGGCGCGGCTCCGACTGAGACGACCGGCACGGGCACGATGACGGGCACGGGCACGCGCGGTCGTCGCGGTCGCCGCGGTCGCCGTCGCGGCAACATGAACATGGGCGCGAACGACAACACGATGGCGGGCAACGCCAACGACATGTCGGGCACGACGAACACGGGCGAGGCGAACGCCAACATGACGGGCGGCAACACGAACACGACCCGTCGCGGCAGTCGCCGCGGCACGCGCCGAGGTCGCGGCGGCAACATGAACGCGAACTCCGGCAACGCGAACAACGGCAACACGCCGCCGCCGTCGAACTAACAGACGCGGCGCGCGGGTAGCGGAGTGCGGAAGGCGAAGGTGGAGACCAGCGTCGGGCTTTTTCGAGTTTGCCGCGCGGTCTCCGCTTTCGCCTCTCTTTGTCTGGCGGGGGCTGACTACTTTCTGAAGCGATGAGAGAGCGGATCAGAGTGGCGTGCGGGCAGGGCTTCTGGGGCGACTTGCTCGACGCGCCCGTGCGCCAAGTCGAGGGCGGGCGGATAGATTACTTAATGCTCGACTACCTCGCCGAAGTCACGATGTCCATCATGCAGAAGCAGCGCGCGCGCGACCCGCGCGCGGGCTACGCGCGCGACTTCGTGCCGCTCATGCGCGAGATTCTGCCCGCGTGCGTCCGAAGAGACATCCGCGTCACCGCCAACGCCGGGGGCGTCAACCCGCCCGCGTGCGCCGACGCCGTCCGCGACGTGGCGCGCGAACTGGGGCTCGGCGGGCGGCTCAAGCTCGGCGTCGTCACCGGCGACAACATCATGGATCGCATAGACGATCTGCTCTCGCGCGGGCTGGAGCTTCGCAACATGGACACCGGCGAACCGCTCTCGACCGTGCGCGAACGCATCCAGAGCGCGAACGTCTATCTCGGCGCGCAGCCCATCGCCGAAGCCTTAGACCGCGGCGCGCAGGTCGTCATCACCGGGCGCGCGACTGATACGGGTTTGACGCTCGCGCCGCTCATCCATGAGTTCGGCTGGCGCGCCGACGACTGGGACAGGCTCGCCGCCGGGACAATCGCCGGGCACATCATCGAGTGCGGCGCGCAGTGTTCGGGCGGCAACTGCCAGTACGAGTGGCAGTCAATCCCAGACCTCGCGGACGTCGGCTTCCCCATCGTCGAGGCTTCGCCCGACGGCACGTTCGTCGTCACCAAACACGAGGGCACGGGCGGGCGCGTCAACGTCCCTTCGGTCACAGAGCAGCTCGTTTACGAGATGGGCGACCCGCACGAGTACATCACGCCCGACTGCGTGGCGGACTTCACGACGATCCGACTCGAAGACGCCGGAGAGAACCGCGTCCGCGTCTTCGGCATCAAGGGCAAGCCCGCGACGGGATTTTATAAGGTCTCGATCAGCTACGCGGCGGGCTTCAAAGCCGTCGGCACGCTCGTCTATGCGTGGCCCCAAGCCTACGAGAAAGCGCAAGCCGCCGATCAGATTTTACGCGCGCGGCTCGAACGGCTCGGACTAAAGTTTGATCTCATCCACACCGAGTTCGTCGGCGCGAACGCGACGCACGGCGCGCTCGCGGGCGAGCCCTCGCCCGACGCGCCCGAAGTCCAGCTTCGCGTCGGCGTGCGCGGGCAGGACCGCAACGCGGTCGAGCGGTTCACGAAGGAGATCGCGCCTCTGATCCTCACGGGTCCGCCAGCGGTGACGGGCTTCGCGGGCGGGCGACCGAAGGTCGAGGAGATCGTCGCCTACTGGCCCGCGCTCATCCCTAAGTCCGAGATCGAGCCGCGCGCCGAGGTGACGGAAGTCTGAAGATGAAAGCGCAACTCCTGAAACTCGCGCACGCGCGCTCCGGCGACAAGGGCGACACGGCGAACGTCGGGCTCATCGCGCTGCGCGACGAGTTCTACCCCGTGCTCGTGCGCGAAGTCACCGCGGCGCGCGTCAAACGGCACTTCGGCGGCATCTGCAAAGGCGAGGTCGAGCGCTTCGAGCTGCCGAACCTGAAAGCCTTGAACTTCCTCCTGCACGAATCTTTGGGCGGCGGCGGCACGCTCTCGCTGATGACCGACGCGCAGGGCAAAACTTTCTCGACCGCGCTCCTCCGCTTGGAGATCGAGATCGCGGACGACGAAGCGCGTTCGCTCGGAATTGAACCATGAGTACCGTGGGCGGCGATCTCTCGAACACAGACCCGCGCATCCGCCACGCCTACGCGCAGGTGGGCGACGTGCGCTTGCACTACGCCGAATCGGGTGATGAGAGTCGCCCGCTCCTCCTTTTGCTGCACGGCTTCCCCGAATTCTGGTACTCGTGGCGTCATCAACTCACATCACTCGGCGAACAGTTTCACGTCGTCGCGCCGGACTTGCG
>JAIVGV010000384.1 GCA_020201365.1 Acidobacteriota bacterium | reverse complement strand
GTCTCGCGCACGGCTTCGAGGATGCGTATGGCGCTCAAGCCCGTCACGTCGCCGGTGTATTCGGGGATGTCGAAGCTGACGCGGACGTGGCTTTGCGCGGCGAGGTGGTAAATCTCTTCGGGCTTGACGCGGTAGAGCAGCTTGATGAGGTTCGTCGAGTCGGCGATGTCGCCGTAGTGGAGGAAGAGGCGGACGCCGTTGATGTGCGGGTCGGCGTAGAGGTGGTCTATGCGCGAGGTGTTGAAGGTCGAGGCGCGGCGGATGATGCCGTGCACCTCGTAGCCCTTCGCGAGCAGCAGCTCGGCGAGGATCCTGCCGTCCACTATAGCGAGCAGCGCGTCCGCCAGCTCGTCTTCGCGGCGCGGGTCGAAGAGCACGCCGGCGTCGCCGACGACTTCGGGCAGGCTCGAAGTGTTCGCGACGACGGCGAGAGTGCCGCACGCCATCGCCTCGAGCGGCGGGATGCCGAAGCCCTCGTAGAGCGACGGATAGACGAGCGCGAGGCTGCAACGGTACAGCTTCGCGAGGTGCGAATCATTCGCGTAGCCGAGGTGCCCGACGCGCCCCCCGAGCCTGAGCGCGGCGATCAGCTTCCGCTCGTCTTCGCGGAAGGGGCTCCCGACGACGCAGAGCGAGAGATCGTCGCGCGCCGGCGCGATCTTCGCGAACGCGCGCAGCAGGGCGTCGAAGTTCTTGTAGCTCGAACGGCTGCCGACGTAGATGAAGTAGGGGCGCGCGGGCGCGTGCTCGTCGCCGTGCGCGAGCGACTCGTTTAGATCGGAAGCCTGATAGATGACCCTTACTTTGTTTTCGGGGATCGCGTGGCGCTCCAACAAATCCTTCTTCGTGTTTTGCGAGACGCAAATGACGGCGTCGGCTGCCGCGATGGCTTTCCTTTTAGCGTCGGCTTCCCGCCCCGTCGGGTCCATCTGGCGGGAGAAAATCTCATGGATCATGTCGTGCACCGTGAGCACAACAGGGCAGCGGTAATCACGCACGTCCCGACCCGTCAGCAGCGTGTAGTAGGTGGGGTGCGCGAGATCAAAGCGCCGGGAGCGCGCCGCCCTCCTGACGTAGTAATCTTCAAATTTAGAGAGGTAAAGACTCAGCCGGTACGACACTCGCGGGAGACGCATCCGCCCCAGGGTCTTTACCGTCAAATTAATGTGCTCCGGGAAGTTTAGCGGGCGCGTCTGCTTGACAAGCAACGTAGGGACGAAGTCGGGCGGCAAATGATTAATGACTTTCGCGAAATAGCGGTTTATCCCCCCGGCGGCTTGCAGCTCATAGATCATCCCATCGTAGAGGATACGCATATCTGCCTTCAGCCTCAAAGAGCACGTTTACCGGAACGCGCCGCAGACCGTCCGTTAGCCATTTCTGCGCAGGATGCAGAAGTGCCCGGCGAACTTCGGCGGGTGGATCACCTCGTAGGTGTCGCGATGCTCGCCCGCGAACTCGTCAACCGCGGTCTTCGCCCCCGACGAAAAGAAACCGTAGTCGTCAACCACCACGGCGCCGCCGACGGGCAGGCGCTGATCGAGGAAGTTGAGGGCGACGAGGATGGGGTTATAGAAGTCGAAATCAATATACGCGAAGCAGACCCGCTCAGGGAGGGGCGGGTTGCGGATGGTCTCTTCGATGAAGCCGGGTACAATCCTCACCCTTTCGGGCGGGAAGGAGATGGCTTTGAGCCGACCCTCGACCATGTCGAGCGGGCACGACATTGTCCCCTCGTAATTTTTCATTGTCTTCAGATCGAAGATGTCGTCGATCAACTGATCTTTCTCGCTCGGCTTTGGCAGACCTTGGAAGGAGTCGAAGAGCCAGATGTTCTTCCCGGTCGGATAAATCTCGTTCGCCAGCAGCGCCGAGGTCGCCCCCTGCGCCACGCCGAACTCACACACGTCCCCCTCGTAGCGCACGGACTCGTGTAGGTAGTTGAGCAAATACATTGCCTCGCTGATCCCTGTGCCGAGAAGCTCCGCCAAGAGTCGGGTGCGGTGCTCGCGGGGCGGCAGGCTCGGGAAGACTAGCTCGGAAAAGATGCCCTGCACCTCTTCGAGTAGCTTCATGTAGTTCCCGGCGTTGACGTGCCCGGCGACGAGTCCGCCGCCCCCGCCCGCACCGGCTCCGCCCGCTCGGCTCACCCGCAAGCCAGCGGGCTTAAGCGCCTTATTGATCGTTCTCGCAATGATCTTTCTCATCTCTGATTCACGGCTTCGGTGTCGTGGCGCACCATTTCTCTGACCAACTCCGGAAAGGTGTAGGTCTCCTGCCACTTAAGCGCGGAGCGCGCTTTAGTGGAGTCTCCGACGAGCGACTCGATCTCGGCGGGGCGATAGAACCTTTGATCACTTAAGACGTAATCGCGGTAGTCGAGCCCGACCTCGGCGAAGGCTAACTCGCAGAACTCCCGGACGGAGTGAGCCTCGCCGGTCGCCACCACGTAGTCGTCCGGCTCGGCTTGTTGGAGCATCGCGTGCATGGCGCGCACGTAGTCGGCGGCGTGACCCCAGTCGCGCTCGGCGTCGAGGTTGCCGAGGCGCAATTCGGCGGCGAGCCCCGCCTTGATGCGCGAGACCGTCGAGCTGATCTTGCGCGTGACGAACTCGTAGCCGCGGCGCGGGCTTTCGTGGTTGAAGAGGATGCCGCCGCAGCAGAACATCCCGTAAGCCTCGCGGTAGTTGCGCGTCAGCTCGAAGCCCGCGACCTTCGAGATGCCGTAAGGCGAGCGCGGGTGGAATGGCGTCGTCTCGCGCTGCGGCACCTCGCGCACCTTGCCGAACATCTCGGACGATCCGGCGAAGTAGAACTTGCACGCGGGGCGCAGCTCGCGCAGGGCGGCGAGGACGTAGTGCGTGCCGTTGATGTTCGTGTTCATCGTCGAGAAGCCGTCGGCGAAACTCTCGGCGACGAAACTTTGCGCGGCGAGGTGGTAGCACTCGTCGGGTGATGAGCGCCCTCTTCAAAGCCTCGCCTCCGCCCCGCCCGCCTCCGTCACCGCGACGAGCGGCAGGCGCAACAGTTCCAGCCTCTCCAGCTCGTGCGACGCCGGGACGAAGAGACCGCGCTCGTCGCGCGTCTCCGTGAACGCGCCCGCGACGTAGCCTTCCGACGGCGTCAACTCCCTCACCGTCTCGGGCAGCACGTCGCGGCGCACGAAGAAGGCGTTGACGCCGTGGCTCTCGCAGCCGACGAAGGCGTAGCCCTTGCGCGCGCCGAGCAGGCAGAGCGCGGCGAGCGACGCGCCGAAGTAATAGACGGGGTACTTCCCGCCGCGGCGGAAATGTTCGTCGTAGGGGATCGTCACGGCAAGCTCGCCGCCGAAGCGGTGGTTGTACTCGACGACGACGAGCCACGGCGAGACGACGCTGATCGCCTCCCAGACCCAGTAGTCGTTGCCGTCAATGTCAATCGAGAGCAAACCGATCTCGCCCGCGACGCCCTGCCCGGAGATGAGCCGGTTGACGTTTTCGCGCGTGACGAACGCCTCGGCGGCGCGCAGGTTCTGCCGCCAGCAGACTTCGCTGGCGCGCACGCGCTCGATGTTCTCCCGGCTGCCGTCCATCACCAGCCCCGTCCAGTTGTCGTGCTCGGCGAGGAAGCGCGTGTTCGCCTCGCGGTAGTCCTCGACGCCGAACTCGACGAAGACCTTGGGGCACCCGCCCAGCCCGGCGACGAGCCAACTGATGATGCCGTCCTCGCCCGACTGCGAGAAGGCGCGGAACTCGTGCCCGGCGAGCGCCCCGCCGCCGCGCCGCGCGCCCGCGCCCAACTGCCGCGCCTCGGCGCGCCCGACCGCAGCCTGCAACTGTTCTAGCCGCCGCTCGGCGGACGCCGCGCGCTGCTCCGCGCGGTCGAGCCGCGAGAGGACGGGGCTGAGCGCCCAGTCAATGAGCGCCCTGATGCCTGTCGCCGTAGCCATCAGCTCGTACCGACCGCCAGCGCCCCGCCGGGCGGCGCCGACCGCCACGCCACTTCCTTCATCTCCAGGTATTCGGCCCAGGGGCACTGTTCGACTCTCTCGCCCCGCGACGTGCGCGCGTAGTCGAGCGCGTCCTCGACGCTCTCGAAGATCGGCGGCGCCGGCTCGTCGGGCGACGCGGCGGCGGCGGCGCCGTCCGCCCCGCGTAGCGCGCGCGCCAGCTTGCCCCGCACGCGCGAGGGCGAGAGCAGCTTGCGCCAGAGCGGGAGGTCGGGCGGGGCGGTCGGCGCGACCCAGCCGCGCGCTCTAAGCTGCGCCTCGACGGCGCGCCGCGCCTCCGGGTTGGTGATGTCCGCGAGTTCCGCCGCGATGGTTTGGAGGTACTTCTCCTCGTCGAGCGGCGCGAACTTCTCGCCGCCCGTCTCGTCGCGAGCCACGCCGTACTCGTGGACGATGACGTTATGCACGGTGACGATCCCGGGGATCGGCGCGGCGAAGAAGTCTCCCCCGGACTTCACCACCGCCATGAGGTCTGCGTTGTCGCGCGACACCTCGCCGCGCACGATGCTCATGCCGTTGCTGCGGCTGAGGGCGTAGTGGCAGAGCAGCGCCTCGTCGAGGAAGAGGACGGACTCCTCGGAGGCGAGCGCGCGGAAGCAGAAGCTGAAGTCGGGCGCGGTGGAGGCGAAGAAGTTGCCGTAGCGCGCACGCAGGGCGACGAGCCACGCGCGCGGGACGTGGCAGTTGAGCATCCGCGGCAGCGCCTCGTGGAGCCTCGACTGCGAGACCGCGTAGAGCAGGCGCGCCGACGCGATCTCGTAGAGCTTCCCCGACCACGGGCTCTGTTGCAGCCGCACGGGGGCGCGGTCGTCGGCGACCTTGTCGTGCATGTAGCTGACGATCTTGTCCGGGTAGAGGGAGGAGACGGAAGCCAGCTCCGCGAGCGCCCCGTCCCGAAAGATTATGCGGTCGGTGAGGAAGCTGACGTGGCTCGCGTCGCAGAGTTCGAGCGCGCGGCTCGCCGCCCAGTCCCAGTGCGCCGCCATGAGCAGCGGCTGCGGCGGGCGCACGTAGCGCAGCCGCGCGTCGCCCGCCGCCTCGCAGAAGGCGGCGAGGCGCGACGACTCCGCCGGGTCGGTCGAGTTGTCCGACACGACGACGCCCGCCACAGCCGCCGCCGACTGCGCGAGGACGGAGCGGATCGCGTTCGCGGCGAGGTCGGCGCGGTTGCGCGTCGGGATGACTACTAGCGTGCCTTCGTATGTGTTCATGCCCTCGTCGCGCGCGCGTCAGTCGCGGACGCAGCGCAGGTAGCCGCCGGGCGCGGCGGTGATGAGGAGTTTGTCGTCAATCTCTCTGTCAACCTCGAAGCGGTCGTTCTCGCGCAGGAACTCGCGCACCGCCGTCAACGGGTTGTCGCCGGGTCCCCACGGGCGCGCGCCGGAGAACTCGGCGGGCATCTCCTCGACGACCGTGTCGAAGACGATCAGGTAGCCTCCCGCGCCGACGAGCCGCGAGTAGAGATCGAGCTCGCGCCGGACGTGCTCGTGCGTGTGGTTCGAGTCGAGCATGACGAGCACGCGCCGCCGCCCCTCGGCGAGCCGCGCGACGCGCCGGAAGACTCCCTCGTCAACGGACGACCCCTGGATCATCTCGATCCGCTTGGCGAGCGGGTGGCGCTCGATCTCGACGCGGTTGTGCTCGCGGATGTCAATGTCTATGCCGACGACGCGCCCGTCGCCGCCGATCAGCTCCAGCAGCGAGGCGGAGAGTATCAACGAGCCGCCGCGCGCGATGCCCGTCTCGACGATCAGCTCGGGTCGCGTGCGCCAGACGATCTCCTGGACGGCGAGCACGTCCTGCGGGTACTGGATGACGGGGCGACCGAGCCAGGTGAAGTGGTATGAGTACTCGTACCTGTACGTCGCTTCGAACCACTCGCGCGTGGCGCGGCGCACCGCCTCGTCGCCGCCCATGCGCGCGACGAACTCGCGGTTCCTCTCGTCGAAGTCGTCCATCAGCCCTCCCGTCTGCTTCAACACGCGCGCGCCGCGGGCGCAGAGCCGCCCGCCTCACACCAGTGTCACTTCGAGCCCCGCGTCGGCGAGCAGACGCAGATTCTCCTCGCGGTAATTGGGGTTCATCAGCACGGCGGTTCGGACGCCGCGCCACGGCAGATCGCGCGGCGCGACGATGGGGTGCCCCGTGCCCGGCACGTAGCAGCCCTGCTTCGCGGGGTTCACGTCAACGACGCACTCGACCAGCCCGCGCCCCGAGTCGATCAGGTTGGCGAAGGTCACGCCCTTCGCGCCCGCCCCCCACAGCGCCACGCCGCCCGCGGCGCGCAGCGCGCGTAGCCGCCCCCGCCAGCCCGCGACGAGTTCGCGCTCGTCGCGGGCAAACTCCGCGGCGAGCCGCGCGCTCGCGCCGGGGTCGCGCGGCGCCTCGGGGCGCGCCCCGCCCTCCGGCAGCCGCGCCTCCAGCCACAGGTACTGACCGCCGAAGACGTGGCTGACGCCCTCGACCTCGAAGCCGGCGCGGGCGAAGGCGACCGCGAGCGAGGCGGCGGTGAAGTACGAGCAGTGCTCGTAGAAAAAATCCCAGACGACGCGGTTGCGCAGGATCCACTCGACGCACGGCGTCTCGAAGAAGAGGCGCGCGCGCGGCGCGTTCGCCAGCGCCTTCCGCACGTTGCCGAGCAGCGCGAGCGGGCGCGGCACGTGCTCGATGACGTGGCGGCAGACGACCACGTCGGCTGGAACATCCGCGCACTCCGAGTCGTAGTAGCGCCGCTCGAAGCGGAGCCTGCCGCCGAGCGTGACTTCATCGCCGACGTAGCTCGGATCGAAGCCGTGCCCGGTGTTGCCCGCGCCCTCAAACTCGACGAGCTTGCGCAGGAACAGCCCCCTGCCGCAGCCGACCTCGACGACGCGCGCGCCGCGCACGCCGCGCCCGACGACGAGGCGGCGGACGAGATCGTCCATGTGGCGGCTGAAGGCGGGCGAGCACGACTGCGTGTTGTCGTACTCCTCGCCGTACATCATCCGCGCGGGATCGAAGGCGCGGTTGAAGATGAACCCGCACGCGGCGCAGACTGCCAAGTCGAGCTCGCCGCGCGGCGTCTCGACCGCCGCGCGCTCGGCGGCGGCGACGATGTTCTGGTGCACGGGCACGCGCTCGCGCCGCAGGAAGCCCTCGACGCGGCGGGAGTCGCAGACGGGGCAGACCTCTCCGCTCAACGCCCCCTCCCCGCCGGGTCGCCGAGCCGCGCGCGCCACCACTCGATCGTCTCGCCGATCCCCTCGTCCAGGCTGCGGCGCGGCCGCCAGCCCACCTCGTCGCGCAGGCGGCTCGCGTCGGCGACGAGCAGCGCGGGCTCGCCCGCACGCCGGGGCAGCGCGCCGAACCTGAGGAGGTCGCGCCCGCCGATCTGATCCGCCGCCTTTGTGAGCATCTCCCTCACCGTCGTCGCCGCGCCCGACCCGATGTTGACCGCGCCCTCGACCGGCGAGTCGAGCAGCGCGACGAGCGCCTCCGCCGCGTCCTCCACGAAGATGAAATCTCGCGCCTGATCGCCCGGCGTGCACGCGACCGGCGCGCGCTCAAGCAGCGAGCGCACCGCGTAGGCGAGCAGCCTGTCCGGGTGCTCGTGCGGCCCGTAGGGGAAGAAGACGCGCCCCCACGCGTGGCTGACGCCCGACTGCCGCGCGAGCGCTTCGAGCACGACGTGCGTCGCGTGCTTGCACGCGCCGTAGAGGGTCGCGGGCGCGAGCGGCGTCGCCCCCTCGCGGCAGACCCCGCCCGGCTCCCAACTATACTCGGCGCAGGTTCCCGCCGCCACGATGCGCCGCCCGCCGCGCGCCGCGAAAGGCTCGAAGAGCGCGAGGCTGGCACCGATCCAGCGCAGGTTCTGCGTCGCCGACCAGAACTTGCCGTGCTCCGCGTACCACGCGAGGTGCAGCAGGTGCGTCGGCTCGACGCGCGCGACGAGCGCGTCGGTACCCGCGGCGTCGAGCAGGTCGGCTTCGTGCCAGAGACACCGCGGCGAATCTTCGCGCGGCGAGTCTTCGTGCGCGCCGTGTCGTCGGCGACCGACCGCGTGAACCTCGTAGCCGCGCGCGACGAGCGCGGGCACGCAACGCCGCCCGACGAACCCGCCCGCGCCCGTGAGCAAGACCCTCTTCATCGCCCCGCCTCGCACAGACCGCCGCGCCGCTCAGCGCACGAAGTCGGGGTAGGTGCGATCACGCAGGTTGATCGTCCTCTCCGCCGCTTCGGGCCAGTTGATGCCGAACGCCGGATCGTCCCAGCGCACGCCGCGCGCGCTTTCGGGGACGTACACGGAGGACATCTGGTAGAAGACCTCGCTCTCGTCCGCGAGCGTCTGGAAGCCGTGCGCGAAGCCTTCGGGGACGTAGAGCTGCAAGCGGTTCTCCGCCGTCAGCTCGACGGCGAACCACCGCGCGAAAGTCTCCGAGCCCTCGCGCAGATCGATGATGCAGTCGAAGACCGCGCCCGCCGTGCAGCGGACGAGCTTCGCCTGCGCGTGCGGCGCGGCTTGGAAGTGCATCCCGCGCAGCGTCCCCTCCCTCGCGCTGAAAGAGATGTTGCACTGGACGAGATCGGGGCTGAGCCCGCGCGCCGCGAACTCGTCGCGCGACCAACTGAGCGCGAGAAACCCGCGCTCGTCCTCGTGCCGCTCCGGCTCGACGACGAACGCCCCGCGCAGTTTTGTCTCCGTAAAGATCATGTTCGGGCGATGGGCAACTGACGACGGACGATAGGCGGCAGGCGGTTGACGATTAACGCGGACGGCCCGACGTTCGGTGATCGTCCGTCGTCTGTGGATGATCGTCCATCGTCTATCGTCCGTCGCCTGTCGTCCCCTACACCACCCTCACCTCCGGCACGGGGATGATGAAACGCCCGCCGCGCCGCCGGTACTCGGCTTGCTGCGCGAGTATCTCGTCGGCGAAGTTCCACGTCAGCAGCAGCACGTAATCCGGCATCTCCTCGACGAGCCGCTCGGGCGCGACGACGGGCACGCGCACGCCCGGCATGAAGCGACCCTGCTTGTAGGTGCTGCGGTCGGCGACGAAGTCGAGCGTCTCGCGCCCGACGCGGAAGTAGTTGAGCAGGGTGCTCCCCTTCGCCGCCGCGCCGTAAGCCGCGAGCCGCTTGCCCCGACGCTTGAGATCGGAGAGCAGCCCGCGCAGCTCGTCCCTCATCCTCCCGACGCGCGCGGCGAAGTTGGTAGATCGTGTCGAACTCGCAGCGGTCGATCAAGTCCTTCACGTAGGGCGCTTCGACGATCGCGACGCCGTCGTCTTTCAGGAACGTGCGCACCCCGCGGACGAAGCCGTTGAGATCGGCGACGTGCGCGAGCACGTTGTTGGCGTGCAGCACGTCACAGCGCTCGCCCGCCGCGGCGAGCGAGCGCGCGAGGTCTTCGCCGAAGAACTCCGTGACGGTGCGCACGCCGCGCTCCTCGACGGCGACGCGGGCGACGTTGCGCGCGGGCTCGATGCCGAGCACGGGCACGCCCGCGCGCAAGTAGAACTGCAACAGGTAGCCGTCGTTGCTCGCGACCTCGGCGGCGAGCGACGACGGGTCGAGCCCGCGCTCACCGATGACCGACGCGACCAGCTCCTCGGCGTGGCGCAGCATCGTCTCGGAGAAGGAGGAGAAGTAGAGGTAGTCGCGGAAGAGGATTTCGGGCGGGACGGTCTCGGTGATCTGGACGAGCGCGCACGCGGGGCAGAAGACGAGCTCCAGCGGGTAGCGCGGCTCCTCGCGCCCCAGCTCTTCGGCTGAGGGGAGCGAGTTGGCGAGCGGCGTCGCGCCGAGCGAGAGGATCGTTTGCAAACGAGCGCGCGCGCACGAGCGGCAGGCGAGTTCTCCGGTCGTCATGCCTTCACACCCAGGAAGTCTTCGTACCACGCGACGGTGCGGCGCAAGCCCTCGTCGAGCGTGAAGAGCGGCGACCAGCCGAGCACGCGGCGCGCCTTCTCCGCGCTCAGATACTGTCGGCGAATCTCGTTCGTCGCCTCGTTGCGCACGTCGGGTCGCAGCTCGGAGTTCATCAGCCGCAAGATACGCCCGACGAGTTCGAGCACCGTGACCTGCGTCTCGTTCGAAAAGTTGAACGCCTCGCCGCCCAAGCGCCGATCCTCGGCGAGCCGCTCGGCGAGCAGCGCGTAAGCGGCCGCGCCGTCCTCGACGTAGAAGTAGTCGCGCACGTACTCGCCGTCGGAGCGCACGACCGGCGACTGCCCGCGCAGCACCGAGCGGACAGTGCCGGGGACGATGCGGTTCCAGTTGAGATCGCCGCCGCCGTAGAAGTTGCCGCAGCGCGTGATGGCGACGGGCATCCCGTAGGTCTTGGCGTAAGCCGCGCCGATCAGATCGGAGCACGACTTGCTCACGTCGTAAGGGTGCAAGCCCCGGAGCGGAGTCGTCTCGTCGTAGGGGAGCGTGTCGCAGTCGCCGTAAGCCTTGTCGGAAGACGCGAGGACGATCTGCTTGACCGGGGGGCTGCGGCGGCAGGCTTCGAGGAGCGCCCACGTGCCCGCGACGTTCGACTCGAAGGTCGAGACCGGGTTGCGGTTGGCGATGCCGACGATGGTCTGCGCGGCGAGGTGGATGACGGTGTCGATCTCGTACTCGCCGAGCGCGCGCTCCAGAAGCGACTGATCGCGCACGTCGCCGCGCACGACCTTGACGCGCTCCGCGAGGCGCGAGCGCTCGAACTCGCTCTGCGGCACCCAGTCGCGCACCAGACACACCACGTCCGCGCCCGCTTCGACCAACCGCCGGACGAGCCAGCCGCCGACGAGTCCCGTCGCGCCCGTCACGAACGTCGGTCGGTCGAGCCAGAAGTTTCGGTTGATCTCAGAAGTCATGCAGCGTTTCAGTCGCCGTCACGGCGGTCGCGCCGTCGCCCTCGCGCGTCAGCCCGTCGCCCCTACTCCCAAACCTTCCACGGCGCGCGCCGCTCGTGCCAGAGCGTTTCGAGGAGGCGCTTGTCGCGCAGCGTGTCCATGCACTGCCAGAAGCCCTCGTGGCGGTAGGCGGCGAGCTGGCGGTCGGCGGCGAGCCGTTCGAGCACGTCGGCTTCGAGGCTGGTCTCGTCGCCTTCGAGGTAGTCGAAGACCGACGGCTCGAAGACCATGAAGCCGCCGTTGATCCAGCCCTCGCCGACCTGCGGCTTCTCGGTGAACTCGGCGACCAGTTCGCCGTCGAAGACGAGCCCGCCGAAGCGCGCCGGGGGGCGCACGGCGGTGACGGTGGCGACGCGCCCGCGGGCGCGGTGGAAGTCGAGCAGGTCGCGCAGGTCGAGATCGCAGACGCCGTCGCCGTAGGTGAGCATGAAGGTCGCGCCGCGCAGCGCCGCTTCGAGCCGCTTGACGCGCCCGCCCGTGTTCGTCTCCTGCCCCGTGTTCCTGAGGTGGACGATCCAGTCCTCGCACTCGCTCTCCTGGGCGGAGACGCGGTTGTGGAGCAGATCAATCGTCATGCTGCCGCTCAGCGCGCAGTAGTCCACGAAGAAGCGCTTGATGATCTCGCCGCGGTAGCCGAGCGCGAGGAAGAACTCCTTGAAGCCGAAGTGGGCGTAGTGGCGCATGATGTGCCACAGGATCGGTCGCCCGCCGATCTCGACCATCGGCTTCGGCTTGACCTCGGTCTCTTCCGCGAGGCGCGTGCCGAGCCCGCCCGCCAGGAGCACCACCTTCATGACGCGCCGACCTCCGGCGGCGTGCCCGCCGCTTCGAACCGCGTCGTCCAGCGCAGCGCCGGGCGCACGACGCCGGGGTACGGTCCGGCGTAGCCGCCCCGCGCCGAGTCGCCGTCGAGGCTGTCAACGACGTGGAAGGCGACCGCGTCGCGCTCGAAGAAGTGCACCCTCGTGGGGTCGAGCGTGCTGACGGCGGCGCCGACGATGAGCGTGCCCTCGGCGAGGAAGTTGCCGGGTATCCACGCGGTGCTCGTGTAGATGCCCGCCGGGCGCGGGCGCCCGCGCCACTCCGGATCGAGATCGTTCGTGACGAAGACGTTGACGCCGCGCTCGTTGAAGACGTGGAAGTTGGGCGCGAGCGCGTGACCGGGCTCGGTGACCTCGAACTCGATCTCGAGCCCGACGGGGCGGCGGAT
This sequence comes from Acidobacteriota bacterium, assembly GCA_020201365.1. Lineage (GTDB taxonomy): Bacteria > Acidobacteriota > Blastocatellia > Pyrinomonadales > Pyrinomonadaceae > JAIVGV01. Next base: position 3,574 of record JAIVGV010000384.1, on the reverse strand, counting down.
GTCAACGGCGGGCGAGACGCGCCCCTGCTCGTCGCGCACGCGCACGGCGCGCAGGCGCGCGACCTCGTTGCCGGGGGCGAGCGCCGGGTCGTCCCAGGCGCGCGCGGCGGAGGCGCCGTGATCGGTGCCGAGGTAGGCGCTGACGACCTCGTGCGCCGCCCCGTCGCGAAGCACCTTGCCCCGGTCGAGCAGGATGGCGCGCGGGCACAGCCGCGTCACCGCGTTCATGTCGTGCGAGACGAAGAGCACGGTGCGCCCGCCCTCGCCGACGCTCTGCATCTTGTTGAGGCACTTCTTCTGGAACGCCGCGTCGCCCACCGCCAGCACCTCGTCAACGATCAGGATTTCCGGTTCGAGGTGCGCGGCGACCGAGAAGGCGAGGCGCAGGTACATGCCCGAAGAGTACCACTTGACGGGCGTGTCGATGAATTTGTCGATGCCGGAGAAGGCGACGATCTCGTCGAACTTGCGCGCGATCTCGGCGCGCTTCATGCCGAGGATCGCGCCGTTCAAAAAGACGTTCTCGCGCCCCGACAGCTCCGGGTGGAAGCCCGTGCCGACTTCGAGCAGGCTCGACACCCGACCGTAGAGCGCGGCGCGCCCGCGCGTCGGCTCGGTGATGCGCGAGAGCACCTTGAGCATCGTCGACTTGCCCGCGCCGTTCCTGCCGATGATGCCGATGATCTCGCCCGGCTGCGCGGAGAAGTCCACGCCGTCGAGCGCCCAGACCGTCTCGCGGCGAGGGCGGCGGGCGGCGCGCCTGAGCAGGCGCAGCGGCGCGCCCGCCGTCCGGCTGAGCGCGTCGCGCAGCGTGCGGTAGGTCGGCTCCGCGCCGTGCACGCGGTACTGCTTCGCCAAACCCTCCGCCCTGATGATGGGTCTCATGAACGTCGTCTCCCCGTGGGTCGCGTCAGATCACGTCGGCGAAGCTGCGCTCGACGCGGCGGAAGACGTAGGCGGAGCAGGCGAGGAGGGCCACGATGAGCCCCGCCGCCCACGCGAGCGGCGCCCACGCGAGCGGCTGCCCGAGCAGCGCCGAGCGGAAGCCGTCAACGACGCCGACCATCGGGTTGAGCGCGTAGAGGCGGAAGGCGCGCGGGGCGGCGGCGCGCACCAAGCTCGACGGGTAGAGCACCGGCGAGACGAACATCCAGAGCTGCACGACGACGGGGAGCACCACGCCCACGTCGCGGTAGCGCACGTTGAGCGCGGCGACGAGCATCCCGGCGCCGAGCGCGAGCAGCGCCAGCAGCACGACGAGCGCCGGGAGCAGCGCCGCCTGCCGCGTCAAGCCGACGCGGAAGTAGAACATCATCCCGAAGAGGATGGCGAAGGCGACGGCGAAGTCCACGAGCCGCGCGGCGATCGCCGCCGCCGGGATGATGAGCCGCGGGAAGTAAACCTTCGTGATCAGGCCGGAGTTGCCGACGATGCTCGACGCGCCCTGCGTGACGGCGGCGGCGAAGAACGTCCACGGCAGCAGCCCCGTGTAAACCAGCAGCGGGTAGGGCACCCCGCCCGTGGGGACGCGCGCCAGCCTGCCGAGGAAGACGGTGAAGATGAGGGTCATCAGCAGCGGCTGCATGACGACCCACACCACGCCGAGGGCGGTCTGCTTGTAGCGCACCTTCACGTCGCGCCACGCGAGGAAGTAGAGCAGCTCGCGGTACGCCCACAGCTCGCCGAGGTCGGGCGCAGCCCAAGACCGGCGCGGCTCGATCGTGACGAGCGGCTCGGCGGGCAGAGCGCGCGCCGCGCCCGTCGGAGTCTCTCGTGCTGCCGGTTTAGCTTGCGCGTGGGTGTCGGCGGCGCGCGCGGCGGGGTTTATCGCGCCCGCGTTGTCGCTGGTGATCGTGCCCATTCAAAATCTTCCGCAGCCGCAAGCGCACGAGACCCCTGCGCGCGCGCCCGTCCGTTCTTATAAAAAAGCGTCTCTGAGAAAGAGAGATGTTCTAAGAGAGGGTTCTCAGTCTAAACACGCGCCCCACCTTCGTCAAGCGACCCCCTTAAGCGCGTGCGAGTTCACGACCGCTGGCGGGGCGCGTGAGCCGTGCGGGGCGACGCGGGCGGGCGGACGCGCGGCCCGCCGACGAAAGCTCGCAAGAGAGACTGAGCCGCCGCCGGACTGCTCGATTAGAGCAGTCCGGCGGCGGCTCAGGGTTGGATGGTCGTTTATGTGGCTGTGGGCGCGGCGAGCCGGGCGCGATTAAGCCCGGCTCGCCGCGCTTCAGCTTACTTGAACTTGAACTTCGCCACGCGGGCGCTGCCGTCGTTCAGACCGAGGACGAGCTGGCGGCAGGTGCCCGCCCAAGTGGCGTCGGTCTTCCAGACGTAGCTGTACTGGTCGCTGCTGGCGTCGTAGCTGAGGCTGCTGCCGCCAGCCGTGACCGTGTCCTGCAAGTCGGACAGCGGGGCGCCCGTGTCGCAAGCGATCAGCTGCGAGTCGGGGCTGCCCGCCAGGAAGATGTTCAAGCTCTTGTTACCGCTCAGGCTGAACTTCACGGGTACCGCGCGCCCGGAGTTGACGACGTTGAGCGTCGGCAAGTTGACGACCGGGCTGAAGAAGCCTGTGAAGTTGTAGAGCACCGTCACCGTGAAAGTGCGCGTGGTGACGTTGCCCGAAGCGTCCGTGGCTGTCGCCGTCACCGTCGTCGTGCCGACGGAGAAGGTCGAGCCGGAGACCGGGTTCACCGTGAACGAGACGCCCGGACAGTTGTCCGTCGCCGTCACGGAGTAGCTGACGGTCATGCTCGTCGCCGTCGAGTTCGCCGGCAGGGTGACGACGATGTTCGCCGGGACGTTGACCACGGGCTTCTCCGTGTCGTTGACCGTCACGGTCTGGGTCGCCGACCCGGAGTTGCCGTGGGCGTCGGTCGCCCTCCAGGTGATCGTCGTCGTGCCCTTCGGGTACGCGGCGTTCAGCGGCTGACCGTCGCTGCGGACGCCGACGGGTGTCGAGACGCCGGCGCAGTTGTCGGTGGCGGTCGCCGCCCCCGGGTTCAACGTGGCTGAGCACGAGCCGAGGTCGTTGCCCGCGGTGATGTTCGCCGGGGCGGTGACGACGGGCGCGGTGTTGTCAATCACCGTGACGCTCTGGTGAGCCGTCGCGGTATTGCCGGCCGCGTCGGTCGCCGTCCACGTCACGTCGGTCGTCCCGACGGGGAAGGTATTGCCCGCGGGGCTGCGCGACACGGTGACGCCCGCGCAGTTGTCGCTCGCCGACGCCGTGCCCAGCGTGGCGTTGCTCACGAAGGCGTCGCACGACTGCGCGCCGGCGCCGGTGTACGCCGTCACGGAGGGCGGCGCGGTGATCGTGGGCGGCTTATCGTCCACGACCGTCACACTCTGCTGCGCGGGTACGGAGGCGTTGCCCGCCGCGTCGGTTGCCGTCCAAGTGATCGTCGTTACGCCCTTCGGGTAGGCGGCGTCCAAAGGCTGGCCGTCGCTGCGCACGCCGCTGACGGTCACCCCGGCGCAGTTGTCGTGGCCCGCCGCGGTACCGGGGTTGAGCGACGCTGTGCACGAGTTGGGATCGGTGCTCGCGCTGACGTCAGCAGGTGCCGTGACGGTGGGC
>JAIVGV010000383.1 GCA_020201365.1 Acidobacteriota bacterium | reverse complement strand
GCGTAACGCTCGCGCACCGCCTCGATGATTTCAGACATGGTGTCCTTCCTTCCCCGAGCCACTTCCGCCCGGATCGTAACCGTGATATATTCGCTTCCCCGAATGTGAGGCGATGATAGTCGCGGCGAACATATTTGTCAAGGCGTATGTGAACTTGGTTTGTGGGGGGCGTGATGGCGAGCGGCGAGACCGAGATCGTGATGGAGCGCTTCTTCCGCGCGCTGGCGGACAGGACGCGGCTGCGGCTGCTGAATTTGATGGGCGACGGCGAGGTGTGCGTCTGCTACTTCGTCGAAGTCCTGAGGATGAGCCAGCCGAAAATCTCGCGCCACCTCGCCTACCTGCGCCGCGCCGGAGTCGTCGCGGCGCGGCGCGAGGGGAAGTGGATGCACTACCGAGTGAGCGAGCCCGCGGGCGAGACGGAGCGGCGCGTCTTCCGCGAGGTGCGCGCGTGGCTCAGGGAAGAAGCGGAGATGAAGCGCGACCGCGAGCGGCTCGTCAAGATTTGCTGCGCGCCGCGGATGCCCGCGCAACTGCAGGGCGCGCCGCGACCGCGCCGGGTGTCGGCTTAGCCTGAGCTTGGATGGAAGCGAGCGCAGAGTTTACGCCGAGGAGAACTGATTTTCTCTGCGCTAACTATGCGTCATCTCCGCCCCTCCGCGGTGAGTGCCTTCCAAAAGAAATTGCGCCGCGATCCGCCCGAAGGCTCGTCGCGGCGCAACCCCAACTCCTGAAAACCACCGAAGCGATTTTGGGAGCGGCGACTCGGCATGTACACGCGCGGCAGTCGCCTCATTTGTATCCCGAAGTCGAGCCTTTGCGGTCGGCTGTTCGACCCGGTCGGCACCCGAACCCGTTTTCACGAACCGTTGCGCGTCAGTTAAGAGCGCAGTGCCTTTTGGTTTTTGTTGTGGTGGCTGTCCTCCACCGCCGGTTACGTTCCGGTCTGAACGACGCCCGGCTTGCGCCGGACGACTCCGCGTCTCGCTGGCTGATCATTTCCCGCGAGCCGCCACCCGTTTTTATCCGGGCGCGTCGAGAAAGTCTGCCGACTCTCTCTAGCCAGCCTTTCGGCTGCGGCGCGGGCGTGAGCGACGAAGACTAACCGCTTATTCTCGTCGCGCGGACTGAAGCGTCACCGCATCCGTCCCATCTCCCCGCTGCCGGTCGCGAGCCCGTGAGCATCGCGATTGGGAGGCGGAAGATACCCGCAGAGGGCCCGACTGTCAAGAGCTTTTTCCGAAACCATCTAAAAAAATTTCCCCGCCCGATCTTTTCCACAAGTGGAAAACTTCGGGCGCGAAAATGCTGGGATTTTCGCGCGCGCGAAAACGGGCTCGCGCTCGTAACGTTAGACTAAATTCTTAACGTCGCGCGGCGGGGCTGCTACACTTCATCGCGCGGAAAAAATTTCTTCAGGCGGGCGCGGGTTTCAGATGGAGAGACACCTGAACAGGATAGAGGACTACGAGCCGCTGTGCGGCGCGGAGGCGGTCGAGCGCATCGCGCGCAAGGCTGAGCGTTTGCGCGAGGCGCACGTCGTCCACGTCAATTCAACCTACTACGGAGGCGGCGTCGCCGAAATCCTCGGCTCGCTCACGCTGCTCCTGAACAACCTCGGCGTGCGCGCCGGCTGGCGCGTCATACAGGGCGCGCCCGACTTCTTCGGCGTGACGAAGAAGATGCACAACGCGCTGCAGGGCGCCGAGATCGAACTCACCCCGCAGAAGCTACAGATCTACGAGGAGATCGTCGCGGAGAACGCGCTGCGCAACCACCTCGATCACGACTTCGTCGTCGTCCACGACCCGCAGCCGCTGCCGCTCATCACGCACTACCGCAAGAACGCGCCGTGGGTCTGGCGTTGCCACATTGATCTGTCGCAGCCGAACGCGACGCTCTGGGAGTACCTGTCGCAGTTCGTCAATAAATATGACGCCGCGATCTTCAGCCTCGAAGAGTACGGGCAGGAGTTAGAAGTTCCGCAGCTCTTCTTCGAGCCCGCGATTGATCCCTTCTCGATCAAGAACCGCGAGCTGAGCGAGGGGGAGATAGACGAGCGGCTCGATCATTACAGCATCCCGCGCGATCTGCCGCTGGTCGTGCAGGTCTCGCGCTTCGACCGCTGGAAAGACCCGGAGGGCGTGATCCGCGCCTTCCAGATCGCGCGGCGCGAGGTCGAGGCGACGCTCGTGCTGCTCGGAAACGTCGCGACAGACGATCCGGAAGGCGAGCAGGTCTATCACTCGCTGCTCGGCGAGCGCGACGAGCGGATCGTGATCCTCTCGCGCGAGGACACGGCGCTCGTCAACGCCTTGCAGTCGCGCGCGGCGGTCGTCTTGCAGAAGTCCCTGCGCGAGGGCTTCGGGCTGACGGTGACCGAGGCGATGTGGAAGGGCGCGGCGGTCGTCGGCGGCAACGTCGGCGGCATCCGCCGGCAGATCGAGGACGGCGTGACGGGCTTTCTGGTCAACACGGTCGAGGAGTGTGCGGCGCGCGTCGTGCAGTTAGTTAAGGACGAGCGTCTGCGTCGTCGCTTCGGCGAGGCTGCGCGCGAGAGCGTGCGCCGCCGCTACCTCATGTCGCGCCTGCTCGAACAGCACCTAGACCTCTACGACTCCTTCGACGCGACGTTCAAGCTGCGCCAGCCGCGCTGACGACGTGAAGGAAGAGAGAGAAGGAGGGCGCGCGATCCAATTCGGATCGCGCGCCCTCCTTCTCTGCGAGCGGTCGCCGCCGCTTGGGGAGTTTTCGGTTTAGTTCGTCCGGCGCAGGAAGATCGTGTCGTAAACGGAGCGGAAGCGGAAGCCGACCTTGCGGTAGAGCGCGTGCGCCTCGCGGAACTGCTCGTTCGAGAGCAGGCAGACCGACGGGACGCGCGCGAGCAGGTCGCGGCAGAGCTGCGAGAGGCAGCGCGAGCCGAAGCCCCGACCGCGCTCTGTCGGCGCGACGTAGATGCCTTCGAGATAGACGACCTGCGGCGTCTCCGACTGCACCTCTGCTTTGAAGGCGAGCCGGCCGCCCTCGACGACGACCCACGTGCGCCCCTGCTCGATGCGGCGCGCGGTGCGGCGTCGGAAGCCTTCCGGGTCAACTTCGAGCGGGTTGACGCCGCTCTCGGCGAGCGCCAGCTTCGCCTGCACGGGGAGCACGAGTTCGAGGTCGTCGAGCGTCGCGCGGCGCAAGCCTTCGACCGTCCCGGAGACGGCGACGGGGCAGCGCAGCTCGAAGAGCAGCTCACGGCAGGCGAGACGGAACTCCTGACCCGCCTCCGAGTAGCCGCCCCAGAAATCGGCGATCACTTCTTGCTCGCCCATGATCATGTGCGTCGTGTCGCACTCTTGCGCGAGGCGCGCGAAGGCGGCGAGCGCTCGCTCGGTGCGCGCCTCGACGAGCGTGGCGTGACCGATGAGGGCGATGCCTTCGAGCCGCCCCGCCTCGTCGCGGCAGGCGTAGAACGTGCCGCGATTTAAGGGACTCTCGATGCCGTTGTCGCGGACGAAGCTCGCCATGATGACGGTGTGGATGGGCCGCCCGGCGAAGAACGCGAGGGCTTCTTGCTCGTCGCCGCGCGTGAGTGCCCGGACGCTGGCGGGAGCCTGCGTGGTCTGAGACCAGGGCATCGGCGCCGTGTACGTTCTTGCTGTCGAGGTGAGATGCATGACGATTATTCCTTCTTCTCTATGGAGTCACTGTTGGGAGATTCAGTTGCGACACGGGTTCACTGACCGCTGGTCGGCAGGTCGAGGCAATCGACCCCCGTGTCAACTATTAACTCCATAGAAGGCGTGTCCTCTCCGCCGGACATGGCGGTCTGAGCTTGCAGGTAAGCGTCGCCGAGTAGCACGCCGTCGCCGAGTAGCACGCCGTCGCCGATCAAGACGCCGTCGCCGATCAAGACGCCGTCGCCGAGCAGCACGCCGTCGCCTAACAGGACGCCGTCGCCGATGAGTACGCCGTCGCCGAGTAAGACGCCGACGCCATCGCCGAGCAGCACGCCGTCGCTCTTCGCGATCCGGTCGCCGATGAGGACGCCGTCAGAAAGCATCGTCCGGTCGCCGAGCAGCACGCCGTCGCCGATGAGGACGCCGTCGCCGAGCAGCACGCCCGTGGCGTAGATTCTCTGGTACTTCGTGACGAGGTCTGTGCCCTTGGCGTAACCCTTGTTAAGGATGATCCCCTGCGACCAGGGGAAGGTGTACCCGGCGATGGTGCTTTGCTGCGCCGGGAGGGCGCTCGTGAGCAGCGGCGCGCCGCGCAGCGTCGTCGCGAGCAGGTCTGTGCGGAAGAGCTTGGCGAGCCTGACCGCGCCCTCGATGTTCACCTCGCCCGCGCCCTGCTGGAGCGTGTTGTAGCCTTTGAGCTGCTGCGCCGTGTACATCAGGATCGCTTTGGCCATGTTCGGCGTCAGCTTCGGGTTGACTTGGAGCAGGAGCGCCGCCGCCCCGGCGACGATGGGCGTCGCCATCGAGGTGCCGCTCATGTACATCATCCTGCGGTTGTCAACCGGGCTGACGCCCGCGTCGAGGTTCGGGTGTTGCGTGACGAGGAGGTTGCCGGTGGACTCGGCTTCGACCAGCTTGTTGCCGGGCGCGACGAGGTCGGGCTTGATCAGGTTGTCGTAGTGCTTGACGCCGTTCAAGTCAGTCGTGTAGCCGCGTGTCGGACCGCGCGAGCTGTAGGTGGTCATCGTGTCGTCGCCGCGTCCGTCTGTGCCGAAGGTGTTCGCCGCGCCGACCGTGATCGCCGAGGGCTCGTCGCCGGGCGAGTGAATCTCGCCGTAGATTTCCTTACCGGCGGAGTTCTTACCGTTGTTACCGGCGGCAGCCGCCACGACGATCCCGGCGTCCACCAGGCGGCGCACGGCTTTGCAGACGGGATCGTTCTTGTAGGAGTCCACCGCCAGCATCCCGACGCTCATGTTGACGACGCGGATGTTGTAGGTCGTGCGGTTCGCCATCACCCAGTCAATGGCGCTCAGGAGCGCGGAGACCGAGCCCGACCCCTTACTGTCGAGCACGCGAAGGTTGACGAGGTTGGCGTTCGGGGCGATGCCGAGGTAATTGTTATTGGCGATGCGACCGTTGCCCGCCGCCGTCGAGGCGACGTGCGTGCCGTGCCCGTAAGGATCGTCAACGCGACCCTCGCCCGTGAAGTCCTTGCTATAGACGATGCGCGAGCGGTCGTTGTTGCCGAGGAAAGCCTTGTGATCGAGGTCCATGCCGGAGTCGAGCACGGCGATGCCGACGCCGGAGCCGTCGAGCATGTACGTGGACGTCCCGCCGAGCAGGTTCGTCGTGGTCTGAACGCGGACGGCGTCCGCGCCCGTCGTGCGCGAGACGTGACCGAAGGGGTGCACCTCCGTGTTCGCCGGCGAGACGTAACGGACGAAGCCCGCCCCGGCTAACTTCTCGATAGCGCCGACGGGCAGCTCGACCTTGATCATGCCGAGCTGGCTCATGCGGCTCTCGACGCGCGCGCCGTTCTGCTTCAAGAAGTCGGCGAGCTGCTGATCGTTGGCGCCGCCCTGCAAGATCACGCTGACGCGGTCGGTCGTCGAACCGCCTTCGCGTATCAGATTTTGCAGCGCGGGTGAAATCTTCTCGCTGGCGGTGGCGGTGCTGTCGTCGTCGCGGTCGGAGTCGTCCGAGTCGTTCGCGGCGGCGCGCACGGGCTGGAAGAGCTTTTTGAGCGTCGCGTCCGACGCGATGAAGCTGTCGAACTCGGCGGATGAAGCCGCGCCGACGACGCGCAAGTTCCCGCCCCTGATCGCGTCCTCGATCATGCGCGAGGCGTTCGCGCCGTGCGCGGCGTTCGCGCCGACGAGCGAGGTCGTCTCGTCAATGAAGAGGATGACGGAGCCGCGCGCGTTCTTCGCGTCGGCGAGCACCTCGGCGAGGTGCGACTCGAACTCCGCGACGGTCTGCGCGCCGTCGAGCAGCGCGCCCGTGTCGAGACTGAAGACCTGTTTGCCGCGCAAAGATTCGGGCGCGTCGGCGCGCGCCGTCTCGACCGCCAGCGACTCGACGATCCGGTCCTTGACCGCCCCCGCGTCGTCAACGATCAAGGGGTTCCCGCCGTCGCGCGCCAGTAGCCCCGTCGTGCGTCGCAACTCTCGCGCGAAGCCTGCGGTGTCGCCGGAGAGTTCGCCGCGCCGGGCGGCAGCCGTCAGGTTCCTGGCGTAGCGCGCGAGCGCGGCAGCCTTCGTTGCGTCAGCGGCTTCGGGCTTCGCGATCCCCTGGCGCGCCGTCTGCGCGGCGGCGGGGTCGCAGAGGATGATGCCCCCGCAGAGCGAGCAGAGCATCGAGAAGCTCATGAGCAGCGAGAGCGTCTTTGAGTTTCGTTGTTTTAGTCTCATGTTTGATTAACCAGTAGCGTCGTTCGATTCGGGCGGCGTCGGGGAAAGCGATGACGGATACGCCCGCCGGATATAAAACAAGACCCGTGCCGCCGGCGACGCTTTGATTTTTCTAGGAAGTACGCTGTAATCGCTGGCGCGTGCGGGCTGGAGTCGGT